>JAAZDA010000334.1 GCA_012512995.1 Clostridiales bacterium
GTCCCGGAATACCTCTGTCGCCTGTACAGCCAGAGGGCTGTCGACATAAACCGGGAAATCCGGCATTTCAGGAAACAGGCCTTCCAGTTTTATCTTTCTGATAAAGTAGAGCATCTCCTGAGTCCTGCCTACAGCAAAACTCGGAATTACAACATTACCGCCCCTCAGCAGGGTATTTCTTATGATCTCCGCTATCGCATTCTTATTGTCGCCATCCCGCTTTTCATGCAGACGGTCACCATATGTGGATTCCATCACGACATAATCCGCTGCAGTGGTATATGCCGGGTTCCGAAGTAAAGGCTGATTGATATTTCCTATATCACCTGAGAAAACAATTTTCTTCGTGACAGTTCCTTCAGGCGCCCCGACGGGATTTCCCGACGCAACGCCGTTTTTGTTCTCTGTAAGCCACAATTCTATACTGGCGCTTCCGAGAAGATGTCCCACATCAGTGAATCTGAATTCAACGCCGTTGCAGAGCTGATATTTCTTGTTATATTTGAAACTCCTGAACAGCTTCATGACGTTCATTGCGTCTTCCATTGTATATGCAGGCACGATCTTCTGATATATGCCTTTCCTTGCAAGCCGCTTATTTCTGTATTCCGCCTCGGCTGTCTGAATATGTGCAGAATCACGGAGCATGATATCGCACAGATCCATAGTCGGTTCAGTTGTTATTATCTGACCTCTGAAACCATCATGATAGAGTTTCGGCAACATACCTGTATGATCTATATGAGCATGAGTGATAAAAACAAAATCCACCTCTGATGGTGTTACCGGAAGTTTTGTGTTCTCATACACATCTCTGCCCTGTTCCATGCCAAAATCCACAAGTATATTCAGTGTGCCGACTTTGAGGTAATGGCAGCTCCCTGTGACTTCATGATCAGCTCCGATAAATTCAAGTTTCATTTAGGCCTCCGTTCGTCAGAATATTCTTTTTAAGTTTAACACAAAAAGGCGTATCTAACGATACGCCGGGGTAAAGTGTTCAAATGTGTCAGTGATTTCAGCCCTGATATGGTAAAATGTGCCCGTGATAAAGAAGATAATTCACATAATAATTAGCCCAGTTGTCACCATAAGCCGTTTCCATATCTTTATTCGATGCGCGGTATGCGGCAGGATCAAACGAAGCATTTCCCTTAGCGCCGACCTGCATTCCTACAGCAAGGAAGTTCTGAAAGAGTGCATTCTTGTCATTTGGATCAATCACTCCCTGAAGCCATAGATTATTAGCATAATAATAGTCGGCATCATAAACAGCGCTCATATCAGAAGGCTCCAAAGGAAGTTTTGCGATCATCTTATATGTATACCCGGAGATCCAGCCCTCTGATGCAAGCCTCTTAAGTGCCTCCGCCGGAATCGTAATGCCTTCCGTGTTTGCAAGCTCAAGTACATCTCCCTCTGAGATGACCTGATACATAAATGCATTCCGAAGCTGTCTGTACGCAGAATCAGCATCTGTTGTCTTGAGGAATCCCGCACCGAGAATGCTGGTCCAGCCTATCTGCGAATTCCATTTTGTGTTATACGACGCTTTTGTTGCAGCATTCGCCGTAACTCCGTTCATGCTGACTGCCATCACGATTGCAGCAGCAGCCGCTGTTACTGATGTGAGTTTTCTTCTTATATTCTTCATATTCACCTTTCATTCCGGAGCCTGTGCTCCATTATTTCTCGTATCCCGCAAACCCGGAGCCTTTGCTCCGTGGCTTCTCGTATCCCGCAAACCAGGAGCCTTTGCTCCGTGGCTTCTCGTATCCCGCAAACCAGGAGCCTTGGCTCCGGGCTTGCAAGCCAAGGCTTCGCCTTGGCTTTCTAATCGCTGCGCAGCGCGTCAATAGGATTGAGCTTACTCGCTCTCCTTGCCGGTGCCCATCCGAAAACAACACCTACTATAAGTGAGAATCCCAGTCCCAGTGCAATAGCTCCAACAGAGATTGTGAACGTTGCATTCAAAAACACGGATCCGATGTAAGCAATTATCAATCCAAAACCCACTCCTATAAGTCCGCCTATTACTGACAGAACAATAGACTCGATAAGGAACTGTGCCTGAATACGTGCCGGTTCTGCTCCAAGTGCCTTTCGAAGTCCTATCTCCTTAGTCCTTTCAGATACCGAGACCAGCATCATATTCATGATTCCGATTCCTCCGACAAGCAGAGCGATCGACGCTATGCCTCCCAGCATTCCGGACATCATTCCCTTTATCTGATTCATTGAACTCAGCAGTGATTCCATATTTATGATATAGAAACTGTTATCAGCATTATTATATATATTATTCATCTCACTTCTTAGACGTTTCTCGACTGTAGAAGAATCCGCGTTGTCGGCCAGATACACGTCAAGTGATGTTACATTCTGAGCTCCGGCCATGCTTAGCGAATTCTTGTAAGGCACAATTACAGTGCCGTCCAGTTCGGAAGTGTCTGAATATGAATCCATTATACTGTCGGCGTCTTTCTTTACTCCGACCACTGTATAGTCGATTCCTTTGATTCTTACTGTCTGTCCCAGCACCTCTTTTCCGTAAAGGATATTCTTGATGAACGTGCTGTCTACAATACAGACCATAGAGCTTCCTGACATATCCTGCTCAGTGAAACCACGTCCGCTTGCAATGATATTATTATGTTCAAAATAGGTTGCGTTGTAACCCTTTACAGAAACCTTCTTGTATATGTCTCCATCATAAACAACGCTTGTCGTCGCACTTACTGACGGTGAAACTCCATCTATTCCGTCAACTGCTGCAATCGCAGCTATATCTGATTCTGTGAGTCCCTTTTTCATGGCCGATCCTGAGGCTTCAACACTCATTGTCCCCGCCCCGAGATCACTGAACTGCCCCATGACCTTGTCCGTGACTGACTGAACGATAGTAATAAGCGCAATTACAGCCGCAACTCCGATTACTATGCCCAGCATCGTCAGGAATGAACGCATTTTATTCGACTTTATGTTCTGGACAGACATCTTGAAACTCTGCCGCACCATTGTTGTACCAAACATGTTTTGCCTTTCAGACTTATCTATGCGAAA
>JAAZDA010000335.1 GCA_012512995.1 Clostridiales bacterium
CGATCTGCAGTTCTCAGCTATCTGCCGTATAGCAAGACAATATATAAGGCAGAAGAGCTTTCGACCGATGCAGAGCGTATTAGGTTGTTCCGGATGAGACAGAAACGATGTCAGGAGTTTATGATGGACATCGCCGATATGTCTGATGGGGAAGCAGAAGCATATCTTTGGGAGACACTTGAATACCTGCAGGGGTGTGTCTTTCATACCATAGAAAGAGGCAAGAAAGAGGGGCTTCGCTTCAGATATATGATTAAGGGAGGAGAACTGTATGTTGACGGAAATGAACAAAAGATTACAAGGGCCACGGTAGACCAGGCCTTTGCAAATACATGTAAGTTACAGGCTGAAGCAGGTTGTGTATCAAGTCCGACGAGTATTGGAACAAGAGGTGCAGATTATCTGTATCCGATTTTTCTGAGACTGGGCGCATGTACACGGGAACCAGAAGGGAGAGTGAGCTAAATCTGAAGTAGTAAGGGAAATCATAAGATAAAATCATGGATTGTAACGAAAAATATTAAATAAAGGCAATAATTCAAAGAAAAGTACAGTTTCACTCCTTGCAAAAAGGAATATCTCACCGGAGTTAGTGAAGCGGTAATTCCAGTCTGGCACTTACTGTCTTGAAGTGCCCATTTTTGCAATAACAGGCAGTATCGATCTGGATGCTCCGCAGTTTATAACAGCGGAGGATTCCGGAGAGTATCATACTGTGCCAGTGAACTTTCAATTCTTTCGCTGAGCCGAAAGGCGGAAAGGATTGAAAGTATGTTGACACTATTGGAGTTGTCAGAGCAGCTTGGAGATGCGGCATTAAGCTGTAAGTATGACGGACCGCAGAGGAAAATACTTCGTAAGAGTCTTCTTCGCGAGTATGGAGGGAAGATCGTTTCGGAAGCAGTAGTCGATAATGACGCGTTACTTGAAGTATATGAATGTGGACTGATACTGTACGAGTCTGACGCGCATGATACGATTTTTGAATTCAAAAATGTCCTGAGTGACTATCGGTATGATTCGGTATTACCGAGCGTAGCATGCGGGAATGTGATACCGATATCTGCGTTTTACGATATGCCGTGGGTATTCAGAGTCTTGATTGAAGCAGAAGATCGTGTGGTCCACAATATGAGTACAAGTCCTGCGAATGAGGGTTGTGTATCCCTGGATAGTATTATATGGAGTTTGATGTCAAACGGTGAGCACGCTTATGATATCCTGGATGTCATAATTCTAAATGAAATGATACAGATTTTGAAAAAAAGCGAGCGATCGTTGACAGATTATCAGAGAGAGCTCATAAAATCATTCTTTGAAGATGGGCGCAGCGCCCGTCAGCTTGCAATGGATAAGGATAAATCCAGGCAGGCGATCGAGGACACTATCAAGCGAGGTCTTATAAATATCAGAAAAGAATTCAAGCAAAAAGGGTTTGAAATCGATCCATCATTATTGAAATACAAATAAAGCAAATTTGCTTAATTGCAGCATCGGTGCTTCAGAAGAGGCACCGATTTTTTGTGCCCATTTCAGATCCGTCTCCTTGCGAATCCCAGCCTTTGACCGGAAATATTGAAGGCAGCAGTCAGGCAATGAAGCTATCAATCTATTTTGATGCTGTTGCTCAGGTATTTCAACAAGATAGGAGGTTATGAATCGATGAACAGAAATGATGACGCAGCAATAATCAGATGCTGCGACAGTAGAGGAGATTTTATATGGCTTACGGAGAAGGGTGAGAGC
>JAAZDA010000336.1 GCA_012512995.1 Clostridiales bacterium
GATACCGGCATTGAGTACCTTATCGACGTCCCGAAATCACCGCACACAAAACCGCTGATCCAGGAAGTATACTGCTCCCAGAGCGGCCTGTTCGTCCCGAGTTGCTCCCGGAGCGCCTCAAGTTTTGCCGGGGACGCATTTGTTCCCAGGATGAGCTGAGCCGGATCTCCCGGAATTATGTGAAATGCTATGAAAGTCAGGAGCGACACCAGAAACATGGTCAGCACCAGACTCACAAGTTTTTTTACTATATAGCGCACTTTTATGCTCCCGCTTTATATATCGCTGAGAAATCGACCGCATACAACGGATATCCGGCAAAACCTCCGAATCCGTTATTATAAACAAGTATGTTGGAAATATCCTGAATATACACGCTGGCCGCCTCGTCCGAAATGATCTGCTGGCATTTCTTAAAACCATCAACACGGGCAGTATCGTCGATTGCGGATGTTGCCTCTTCATATGCTGCGTCAAAATCTGCTGAGCTAAAGTTCACGAAATTATTGCCCGCATCAGAGACGTATCTCGAAAGAAAAGCCGTGGGTGAAGCGATTGCGCCGTCGACAGAAATAATAGTTGCTTCGTAGTCGCGGTTCGTATAGACATTGTCGAGCCATGTAGCCCAGTCCACCTGCTCGATATTCATCGTTATTCCGACCTTTGCGAGCTCATTCACAATGACCTGCGCTGTATCGATATGTACCTGATAGACGCTCGGAACCTTGACTGTGAACTCGAAGCCGTCAGCATATCCTGCCTCAGTGAGGAGCTCTTTTGCCTTGTCATCATTCACATCATAAACAGAAGCAAGGCTGTCGTCATAATATTTCGAAAGGCCCGGAATCACGGCACTGCCGATCTTCACGCCGTAACCGTAGTTCACACCGTTTATTATTTCGTCGGAATCCACAGCATATGAAACAGCCTGCCTCACCCTTACGTCATCAAACGGTTTGGCTGCGTTGTTGAGTGCCAGCATCTGTACAGCATTGGAATTCGCCGGCGTTATCACCGATGTGTTCTGGTCGACCTGCTCGGTTATCCCGGCATTTGCCGTGAAACCATCGATCGCGCCGCTCTGGTAATTGACAAGAAGATCTGAAGAACTTGCTATGAATTTGATCGTGATCTCATCGAGATGCCCCGGAGTGCCCCAGTAATCCGCATTCTTTGCGAGCGTCACATGATCCTGCACTTCCATATCGGACATCTTATAAGGCCCGGTCCCGACAGGTGCGAGTGCAAGCTCACCGTTATCATCTGAGTCTTTGGGAACAATAGCCTGACAGGCGTCCGCAAGGAAATCCGTGGAAGCCTTTTTGAGTGTTACAGTAAGAGTTTTGCCGTCTGTGGAGTCAAAACTTTCGATGTTGTCGTACCCCGTGATCCCGCTGTCTATCGCGAGCTCTACCGAGTACAGGACATCTTCCATCGTCAGATCCTGACCGTTGTGAAATTTCACGCCATCACGCAAAACAAATGTATATGTTTTCGCATCATCGCTCATCTCGTAACTTTCGGCAAGGCCGGGCTCAAAATCGCCATCGGTCGTGACCTTTAAGAGGCCTTCGTAAATGTTGAAATAGATGCTCTTGGCATCCGCCGTTGTTGCGGTGAACGGGTCGAAATTGTTGATCTCGGTCGCAAGCCCGTATATAAAGCTCCCGCCGTCTGTGATCTGATCCGATGTGGCTGCGCCTGAATCATCTGTTACCTGTGTTCCGCCGGCACCTGCTGACTGCCCTGATGCCGCTGCTCCGCCCGATGTTGCTGAGCTGCCGCACCCTGCGAGTCCTGCCACGCAAACAAAAGCCAGTAAAACTGACACTAACTTCTTATTCATAATAACCTCCTGCTGCCGTTCCGGATGTTTTGCCGCATACAGAGTGCGGATTTATTATAAATTCTGACCGGATATAGCGCATTGCCAGTATTGCACTTTGATGGAAATCTTGCAAGAGTCTGCAATGAAGCCGCAGGCCTGTGGCAACTTGTCATTAATCCTGTCTATTGAAAAAAGCAGGTAAATATGGAAGAATGTTAACATACAGTTGATATCAAGAAAATCGATGACATCAATTACGGAAGAGGGTAATGCCATGTTCGGAAGACCTGATAAGAAGCAAGTTCAATTAACAAATAAATATAATGAAATGGCTGAGCGCGTCATGGAAGCGCAGAAGCGTGAAGCAGAAGCGCGGGTTAAGGAAAAAAAGGCTCAGGAA
>JAAZDA010000337.1 GCA_012512995.1 Clostridiales bacterium
ATGTATTTGGGACCCGTCCCACACTCGGAAGTAGCGATTTACGCAGTAAATCAGCGGATTCCGAGTGTGGGGAGAATTGCGAAATCAATTTGTGAAGAACACAAATCAATAGAAGCGGAGCAATTCGTATAGCATCATAGCCAAAATGGGGTTTTGACCCCAACATCATAATTATGATGTTGGGGAATTACTGGAACCGACATGACAACAGCGGTATTATAAAAAAGTGTTCAAAGTTCAAAATATTCAGTTTAATGAGGATTGCATGGCAGATTATAAGAATGGAAAACTTCAGCTCCCGAATGTAACGCTGGCCGCAATGGCAAGTGTTAAGGTGGAGCCAACTGTGAAGGCACTTGAGTACAGTTGCCGCGGTGTCGATTTCGGTGCTGTGACTTTTATTTCGCACAGGAAACCACTTTTTCTGCCAAAATATATCGAGTATCAGCATATAGACAAGATCGATGAGATCAATAAGTTCAATTACGATATGATCTATGAGATGTGGAAATATATCCACACTGATTATATGCTGCTCGTCCACTATGACGGTTTCGTTGTAAACCCGGATTCGTGGCGCGACGAGTTCCTGGATTATGATTATATCGGGTCTCCGTTTCCGATTCCAAAAGACGATTTCACATACCGCGATCCTGACGGAAAACTGATGCGGGTCGGCAACAGCGTTTCCCTACGGTCGTCAAAACTTCTGCGGTTCCCGACTGAGTCAGGGATGCCTTTCGAGGCTGATCACGGATTCTTTAATGAGGATGGATTCATCTGCGTTAAGAATCATAAATTATTTGAGGCGGCCGGAATGAAGTTTGCGCCTTTCAATGTCGCAAAGTATTTCGGACATGAGAGCATGCAGCCTGAGTTTGAAGGAATAAAGCCATTTGTTTTCCATAAGTGGGCTGGTACAAATTCGGATTATCCGAACTTCCTGAACAAGAATGCAAAGGTGAGAAAACTCATGGATAAGATAGATCTGATGGGAAAGGAATAACAGTAGATGGTCTACGATTGTTTTCAGTTTTTCAATGAACTGGATATTCTGGATTTAAGGCTCCACATTCTGAGCGGAGTCGTTGATAAGTTTGTTATAAGCGAGTCGACGGTGACTTTCTCCGGCGATGCGAAGCCGCTTTTTTATGAAGAGAACAAGGAAATGTTCAGCGAGTTTGCTGACAAAATTATTCATGTCGTCGTAGATGACACTCCGATGGACTGTGATGCCTATGAAAGGGATCATCACCAGAAGTGCGCGGTCATGAGGGGAATCAAGGACGCAAAGCCTGATGATGTCATCATATTCTCAGATGTTGATGAGATCCCCGACCCTGAGACGATCAGGAAGCTCATACCGACCGTCGAGTCTGGAAAGATATATATGCTGGCTCAGCGGCTCTTCTATTGTTACCTGAATCTCGAGGATATTTCAGGCAAGAACCTTTCTACGACCGGCGAATTTAATAGCGCGAAGCCGCTGAGATGGCTCGGGACGAAGATCTGTAAGAGAAGTCTGCTGGATACATATACTACGGAGCAACTGCGAGACAGCGCGCAGAAAGCCATAGGTGTCCGCGTCGACAACGGCGGTTGGCATTTCAGTTATATGGGCGGCGGCAAGAATGAATCTGTCGAGGATCGCGTGCGCTACAAGATAAAGAGCGCTGCGCATCAGAATTACAACAATCGCAGGACTCTTTTCGAAGTTGGCAGCAATATTCGCAATAAGAAGGATATTCTCGGGCGCGACAGCGAGCTCGTGGTCAGCATGATCGACGAGTCATATCCTAAATATCTTCGCGACAACATAAAGAGTTATGACTACCTTCTCTACAAAGAACCGACCTGGTATCAGAAACTATGGGACAAGGTATCGGTCTGGGCAGTAGAGACTAGACGGAAACTTATAAGCAGGAAAAACAAGTGATAGGTGTGGAATTTCTAGAAGGACAGGGGCTGGGCAACCGGCTTTTCTGTTATATATCGGCCAAATGCATCGCTGAGGATCTCGGGCTGCCGTTCGGTACTGCAGGCAGGGAATACCTTGGCGCGGATTTTCTTGATATGGATCTCGGTGAGGAGATCACAGACGTATCGGGTCTTTCGAGATATGATGAAAAAGAAGAACGCATTTATCTGCGCGATTCAGTGCATGACGCTGTTCACGGGTGCTACATTGCGGGCGCGGATCCGGTTCTTACAGAGGCTGCTAAGAGCAGAGATTTCAACAATAAGAACCAGGACAATATAATGCTCTATGGTAACCTCCAATCCGAAGAGTATTTCAGAAACCACAGGGATGAGATACGTGAATGGCTCAGAGTAAAGCCTGAGATTGATTCAGCTGAGTACAAGGCTTACACGGCTGATGATCTATGTATCCTCAATGTTCGCGGCGGCGAGTATGCTGACAAGAATGAGCTCTTCCTTGAGAAGAAATACTGGAAAGATGCGATGAAGATTATGCGGGACGTGAACCCTGCAATGCGCTTCATGATAGTTACTGATGATGTTGACGCGGCATCACGCCTGCTCCCTGGAATTGAAGTCCATCACTTCGGAACTGCCGGCGACTATTGTGCAATTAAGAATGCCGAATACCTGATAGTTTCGAATTCAAGTTTTGCTTTCTTCCCTGCATATACGAGCACAGTATTGCGGCGTGTTATAGCACCAAAATACTGGGCGAGACACAATGTGTCAGACGGCTATTGGGCATCAGAACAGAATATTTATGACGGATTCGAATATCTTGATCGTAACGGCAGGCTGTATGATGCTGCTGCCTGCAGAGCAGAACTCGCTGAGTACAGGAGAACAAAGCTTCCAGAGAAACAGGCCTTAGTGCCGCTTACAGCCGGCAGCCGGGAGGCACTCGCACTGGGAAAGAAATATGAGCGAGAGAGACTGCTGAAGAAGGCGGTCGCAAAAATCGGAAGAACATTCACAAAATAGCCAATATAATAGCCATAATTGACTAATTTGCCGATTGTGGCTATTATATTAGCTATTAGAGCGAGCGGAGCAAACGGATAGGTAAACGGCACGAGCAAACGACTCGTGCTTTTCGACATAAGCTGTCGAACAATCGCTCCGTCATGGTGAGAAATGATAGAACAACTCAAGCTTCCTCAGGATGTAGCTCTTGATATAGCGGGCAGAGAGAAAAAAATAAGAAGAAGTAAGAAAATCACTCAAAAAGAAATGAGTGAGAAAATCGGTATAAGTCTCGGGTCTGTAAAAAGGTTTGAAAAGACCGGGGAAATCTCTTTTGTTGCGCTGATAAAGATCGCGTTCGTGCTGAATGATGTCAGTGCGTTTGAAGAATTGTTCACACGCAGGGAGTATCACTCAATCCAGGAGGTAATAGATGAGAACAGTTAAGAGCCTCAGGGTGATATATCATGGACGTACTGTCGGAACACTTGCGGCAACAAGAGAAGGCAAGGTCGCATTTCAGTATGATGAACAGTGGATTCTGAATGGCTTTTCAATCAGCCCGTTCAGTCTGCCGCTTGCGTCAAATGTTTATGTCCCGGTAAAGGACAACTTCGAGGGCCTTTTTGGAGTATTTGCAGACAGCCTTCCTGATGGCTGGGGGCGCCTTCTTGTCGACAGAATGCTCAGGAAGAATGGAATTTCGTCGGATCAAATCACTCCGCTTGAGAGACTTGGCATTGTCGGAAGTACAGGGATGGGTGCGCTCGAATATGTTCCTGAACTGCTAAGTATTGCTGATGGGCAAAACATGAGTTTTGACGAGATGTCAGAGCAGTGCCGCCAGATAATGAGCAATAAGGATGTGGAAGATCTTGACCAGCTCGTAAAGCTGGGAGGTTCATCAGGCGGAGCACGCCCCAAGGCATTGGTCAGTATTGATAAAGAAGATTGGATCATTAAATTCCCTTTATCAATGGATCCGCAGGACATCGGTGAAGAAGAGTTCGATTACATGAAATGCGCCGCAAAATGTGGGATAGACGTGCCGGAGGTAAGACTATTTACATCTGAACTGTGCGGCGGTTATTTTGGTGTCAGGAGATTTGACAGAGGTATTTGTAAAACACATATGGTATCAGTAGGCGCTATGCTTGAGACTTCGCACAGATATCCAAATCTTGACTATAATGACATTATTAAGCTCACATACATCCTTACCAGGGATGACAGGCAGGTCGAAGAAATATTCCGCAGAATGTGTTTTAATGTATTTGCGCATAACAGGGATGATCACTCAAAGAATTTCTCTTTCCTGTATGTTGAAGATCAGTCTGAGTGGCGATTGTCGCCGGCTTACGATCTGACTTACAGCCAGTCGATCGGTGGAGAGCACGCAACAAGTGTGAACGGTAATGGCAGAGATCCCGGAATGAAAGAGATAATGGAAGTGACCGCGAAATGCGGACTGTCTGCTTCGTGGGCAAAACAAGTGGCAGAGAGCATAGATGAAACTGTTTCCTGTGATCTGAGAAAATATCTTCACGAACGTTGATGTCAGGCTAAAAATGGGGTTTGCCCCCAACATCACAACATGTTTTACAGCCAAGAGGAAAACCACAGAGATGCCAAAAGTATCGATATGCATACCGGCTTATAAGAATCCGGATGGAATAAAGAGGCTGCTGGAGTCAGTGTTCAGCCAGCTTTATACGGATTACGAGGTCATCGTGAGCGACGATACGCGCGATGATTCAGTCAAGTGCGCAATCGACCAGGTGCCAGCTGCCGCAGGCACAGTCAGGTATTACAAGTCAGGCTCATCGGATGGTGCGGCATCTAACTGGAACCGCGCGGTGTCATATGCTGAAGGCGAATACATAAAGATAATGCACCATGATGACTGGTTCACTGATGAGAGGAGTTTTGGTGAACTGGTGAAGCTCCTCGATGATGCGCCGGACGCTGATCTGGCATTCTCAGGAACCAGACAGGTAAACGCAGTTAATATGCAATTCATCAAGGATCGCAGCATTTCTGAAGCGGATGAAGATCTGATCAGAAGCGATTGGCGGAACCTTTATCTCGGAAACACGATCGGCGCTCCGAGTGCTTCGCTCGTCAGGAGGTCAGCGGCAGACAGGATAAATCTTGCATATGATAAAAATCTTACCTGGCTTGTAGATGAAGATTATTACATGCAACTCCTATCGAATGGTTCGAAATTTGTCAGCACCAGAGAACCGCTGATATCAATAGGACTTTCAGATGAACAGCTCACTGAGAAGGTCAGAGACGCCGAGGACTTGAACATCAGTGAGCAGATATATATTTTCCGCAAGTATCATTTGGCGGATCATGAGACTTTAAAATCAGGCTCGGCAACTGTATCTGCTGATGACAGTATATCCGGCGATAAGAACAATCAAGCAGACGATAGTGGGAGTTTGCACGGGTACAGTGATTATCTCCTTAAGAGTCTCGCGGAGAATCATCTTCCTGCATCAGAACTTCCGAAAGATCTGGGAATTGATGATATCGAAGTAAGATACAGAAAAGCTGTAAATGATGAGAAGATCGCCGAAAAGGAGCGAAAGAGCGACACGCGCCAGTACCTCGCATCAAAGGCATGGCGCATCATTGACGATCCGATAGACCGCGTCGAGGAAAGACTTGGCAAAATCGTTGATCGCATTGAAGACAAGCTTGCTCCTGTCAGGGCAAAACTTCAGAAGCCCGGAGAGATCGCTTTCTGGCTTGGTCTCACGATAGAACTTATTCTTGTGATCTGGGACAAGAGCAATTCGATAGTCCCATACACAGGCTGGTTCTTCAGAGTGACTTTCGTGCTTTTCTTTATAAAGGTCTTGAGCGAAAGACTTCCGAAGCCTGAGCTCGCACTCTTTATTTTTGCAGCGATACTCGGCGTCATTGACTGGCGCATAAGCGGCAAGAACGAGATACTACGGGCGGTCGTCATGATAGCTGCATTCCGTGGCGAAGATCTCACGAGGACGCTCAAATACATTTTCAGAGTGACGCTGGCTGGCTGCCTCCTGCTTGCTTTTCTGGCGGTCACTGGGGTATTTGGTGATGTTTACCTCATTCAGAATTTTGATGGCACAGGTGATGATCTGAGGTACTGTTTTGGAATGGGCAATCCGAATGCAATGATGTGCATGGCGGCAATGCTTATCATCCTGGGACTGTATATCTGGGATAGCAGGATGAAGTGGTACTCATATGTTTTGCTGGCTGTATTTGATGTAGTACTTTATGGCCTCGGAAAGTCGATAGCGGCGGCGGGGGTCATAGCGCTGGCGCTTCTTATGTCGGCGACATTCCATTATTCAAAACAGATCCGTGAGTGCGACATGGTCTACAGGATCACGGGAATCATATTTGCCGCCGCACTTGTTTTCCTTGTGGCAGCGGCTGCATTCGGTAATCAGATCCCGATAATTGCGTGGCTTGACTCGCACGTGATGACAGGGCGCGTGGCGTCGCTGTGGGATAGCACCTTCTACGAAGGCACACTTGCCACCTGGCGCTGGTTCTCATCAAGAGACAGTGGCAATTATTTCGACCTCGGGTGGCTGCGTCTTGTATACTGGTACGGAGTCGTGCCGGCTCTGTTCATAATCATGTTCGTGTATGAATGGCTCCGCAGCATACGCCTGCGGCGCGATCACGCCTCTTATATGATGGTAAGCTGCCTTGTGTTGTATACTGTTATAGAAGCTCACCTTGTTTCGATATATCTTGGGCGCAGCATAGAGCTGCCGCTGCTTGCGGCATACATCCCGTATATAATTGGGGAAAAGAGTTGCATGTCCTGGAGGAAAGAGTGACAAACCATGAATCAGAGTAATAAGGTCTTTCGAACATACAGCCTGTGGTTCCTGGATATGTTTTGCATTGTCGTTTCATTCCTTATCGCGACGTTCATACGTTACGGTCAGAACAACGACATGATGAGCAAAACATATCATTACCTGATCCTTGCCGTTTTCCTGATGGCGGCTTCGGTGTACAGTTTCTTCTTCGACTGGAACCATGATTATCTAAAGCGCGGATATTACCGGGAACTGGCTGAGATACTCAAGTTCAACGCTTTCATCACGATCATAGTCGTAGTATTCATATTCATGACACGCATGTACATATTCGTCTCACGTACCGTGATCATGTGGTTCGTGCTGATCAATATCGCCATGATGCTTGTCGCACATCTGGTGTTCAAACGCATTCTGAGGAAGGTACTTTCGACTGATACGCTGGTCTCGAAAGTACTTGTTATTGCGCAGGCAGACCAGATAGAGAGCACTGTTCAAAGACTGCTTGCATCATCTGATAATGGACTTCAGGTCATACGAGCTGTTTGCGCGGATACGGAACAGTATGCAGGGACTAAATCCGGTGAAATAAGCGGTGTGCCAGTATATGCAGGGATAAAAGATCTGATAGAAGTGATGACCACGGTGCCTTTTGATGAGGTATTCATCAACACGCCGGATTATTCACAGAAGCACCTGCGTGAGATCATCAGCGGTTTTGAGGAGATGGGCGTCGATGTCCATTACAATCTGGAACTGCCTGACATGGGATCGACGACGAGCAAAGTAGAAGTGATAGGCGATTACACGGTAATTTCGTACACCAGGTTCAGGTACAGCAATAAGCGCCTGCTTTTCAAACGGGTCATTGATATAGTCGGCGGCTTTGTCGGACTCGCGATCACGGGAATACTCACGATCTTTATTGCACCTGCGATAAAGATCGATTCTCCCGGTCCTGTTTTCTTCTCACAGGTCCGTGTCGGCAAGAACGGCCGCCGCTTCAGGATATATAAGTTCAGATCTATGAGGCAGGATGCGGAGGCACAGCTCGGTAAACTCGAGAAGAATAACGAGATGAACGGTCTCATGTTCAAGATGGATGATGATCCGCGTGTCACTAAGGTCGGCAGATTCCTGCGCAAAACAAGTCTCGATGAATTCCCACAGTTCCTCAATGTAATCAAGGGCGACATGAGCCTTGTCGGCACGAGACCCCCGACAGAGAAGGAATTTGAGCAGTACAACGAGCATTACCGCCGCAGGATCGCGATGACGCCAGGACTCACAGGACTCTGGCAGGTGAGCGGACGCTCGGAAATAACGGATTTTGACGAGGTCGTAAAACTCGACCTTCAGTACATCGATAACTGGAGCCTGGGGCTTGATTTCAAGATCATTCTTCAGACCATAGGCGTGGTGTTTAAAGGTAAAGGCGCAAAGTAAAGGCGCAAAGTAAAGGCTGCGCCTTTACTTAAGAGGTCGCAAGAACACGACCTCTGGGCTGAGAATACCGTGAGGACGGAGTCCTCACATAAGAGGTCGCAATGTGAAGACTTCGTCTTCACATAGGAGCTTGTAAAGGACACAAGCTCCGGGTAGATTAAGTATGATGAAAGTTTTGATGTTGGGGCCGGCACGTTCTGTACACGGCGGCGTCTCGGCGGTGGTAAACAACTATTATGATGCCGGTCTCGGCAGCAGGGTAAAATTGCGTTATATAGGCACGATGGTGGATGGGAGCAAACTTCGTAAGCTCCTGCAGGCTGTCGGGGCCTATATCTGTTTCCTTTTTGCTCTGCCGGGATATGACATAATCCATATAAATATGGCGTCGGATGCGAGTTACTATCGCAAGAAGGCTTTCATCGATACGGCATATTTGTTTCACAAGAAGATCGTAATTCATGAGCACGGCGGGAACTTCAGAAAATTCTACGAAGAAATGACGCCTGCAGAAAAGGCATCGGTGGGCAAAACACTTGATAAGGCCTCGGTCTTCATTGTCCTTTCAAATGAGTGGAAAAAGTTTTTCACTCCGATAGTAACAAAAGTCCCGATACAGATAATGCATAATGCTGTCAGGCTGCCTGCGGAAGGCAGGTCTGACTATGATGATCAGAATATACTGTTCCTCGGGAGGATCTGCAGGGACAAGGGAATAGCGGAACTCCTTTCGGCTATGGATGAAATCCACGGCAGATTCCCGCGTGCCTGCCTCTATATTGCCGGCAGTTATGAGGAACCCAGGTGGAAGAGCGAAGTAGAGAAGCGCAGCAAATATGTGAGATGGATGGGCTGGATCGGCGGAGCCAGAAAAGAAAAACTCCTCAGAGAGACATGCAGTACATTTGTTTTGCCGTCGTATTATGAGGGACAGCCAATATCGCTCATGGAGGCTATGTCGTACGGACTGGCTTCAGTCGCAACAAACGTCGGCGGAGTGCCGGAAATAATGGGCGGGGACGATGGAATAATGGTGCCCGCAAAAGATGAGAAAGCTCTTGAAGCTGCACTTGAAAAAGTGCTGGGCGATGCTGATTACAGGCGTGAACTCGGGACCGCGGCCAGAGCTCGCATCGCCAGTGACTATGACATGAAGGGAGCGGTAGACAGGCTATGCGCGGTCTACAGCGAGATAGAGGCTTTATGAGTTCTGATCACGGAACAGCCAAAACTGAATATCCAAAAGTCGCCGTGATAGTGCCAGTGTATAATAACGCAGCCGACCTCAGGCAGTGCATTGATTCAGTGCTGGGGCAGGACTACGCGGACATCGGGCTGTATCTTATTGATGACGGTTCATCTGATGAGAGTCCGAAGATCTGCGACAGTTATGCTCTCGCCAATAAAAATGTCCACGTGACGCACAAGCGCAACGCGGGACTGCGGCTCACATGGCAGCGCGGGCTCAGAGAGAGCCATGAACCATGGGTGTGTTTTGTCGATGGTGATGACTGGATCGAAAAGGGCATGATATCAAGGCTCGTATGTGGGCTTGATCCGGAATATTCTGACAATCAAATGATTTGCTGTGAATATGTTATTGACAGAGAGTGGAACCACTCATCCGAGAAACAGGACCACGGCGCGGAGCCAGGTGTCTACACGGGACAAAAACTCGAGGACGAAATACGCAGCAGGATAATCGGCAACGAGAAGCGCACAGTAATAATGTCGCGCTGCATGAAACTGATCCCCAGAAGAATCATGGAGAGGAACCTGCACTACTGCGATCCGAAGCTCAAAATGGGCGAGGATGTCAGCATAATGCTGCCGGTGCTGCTCGACATAAAAAGGCTGAATCTGCTGCCGGATGCATACGATTATCACTACATGTTCAGACACCAATCGATGGTCCATAAATTCGATCCTGACATGTATGAGAACATGCAGCGCCTGCGCGCGGTCATGACAAAGGTGCTGAGCGATAAAGAAATTTCCGATGGCGATGCAATGTGCGGGCGGGAGTATTTCTTCCTCTTCCTGCTTGTAATGAAGAATGAACTAAGGAACACAGATAATACGGCAATAGAGCGTATCAGAACGCTCTGCATGAATAGCAAAACACCTGAGATGGTGAAGCAGGGTCCGCAGGAACTGGGCGATGCGGCAAACCGACTCATTACCTTTGTCATGCGCAAGCCTACGACAGCGCGCATACGCATTATCAGGCGCATATTCATACTTAAGAGCAGGACTCAATAATGATCAGTATAATAACACCGTATTACAACGCAAAAGCCACGCTCGCAGCGTGCATAGAAAGCGTCCTCGTGCAGTCGTTTTCAGACTGGGAGCTCATTCTCGTCGGCGACGGCGGAACTGACGGCTCAGACGATGTCGCCGCGCATTACTGCGGTCAGGATCCGAGGATCAGACGCTACAGTGCTGACGGCACCGGTGTCTCCACCGCGCGGAATATGGGCCTTGATAAAGCAGAGGGCAAGTTCATCACATTCCTTGACGCAGATGACAGGCTCTCGCCCGGATACCTGGAGGCTCTGGTCTCGCTGATGGCGGAAAAGGGTGCTGACATTGCGGGCTGCGGATTCCTTAAGTTTACTGAGCCATCTGATATCGTGACGGCGCAGACAGAAGATGACACGACAAAACATGTTTTGACGGCTGGCAGTGACGAGTTCATCAGCAATCACATACTCCGCTCAGACACCAGGATCTGGAGCAAGCTTTTCAGGAAAGGCGCGATAAAAGGTGTGCATTTCCGCAAGGGGCTGACGATCGGCGAGGACATGATGTTCCTGCTAGAGTGCATGGACAACTGCTCGGTGATCGCGGAGACTGACGAAAAACTGTATTATTACTACGTCAATCCAAAGGGCGCGATGCTGAGGCCTTTTACAGAATCGTCGTTCGATCAGGTGAAATGCTGGGAAAAGGCGGAGAAATGGATAAGGAAGCACAGGCCGGCGCTCATGGAGGACAGGGATACTGCGGCAAAACTTGCGGCGGCTCAGTGTGTGTCGATCATGCTTGTGGCCGGCAAAATAGCGTTCCTTGATGATGAGGCAAGAGCGCAGCTTGCTGATAAAACAGCTGAATTGGGCAACAAACTCAAAGCCTGTTCCGCTGTCCACGGTGTTGCAAGATACCTTCCCGGTGGATATCTGGTTAAGATACTTCTGTTCAGGAACTCACCTGAACGCTATTACACTATGTACAGAAAACACAAAGGTTAAAACAGGACAATAATGAGCAGAAACAAAAAAGACATTGCATTTTATATGCACTCCGGCAGTGGCAATCACGGATGCGAGGCCATAGCGGACAGTCTGCTGCGCCAGCTTGCCTCTCTCGGTGCACCACAGCCAGTGACTGTTATAACTAACAGTGCGGCGGAGGACAAGCGGTACGGAATACAGAACATGTGCCGTGTCGTCGAAGAGCAGCATATAGCAGACAATAAGTTTGACCATACTCTTTACTACGGATGGCGTAAGCTGACCGGGGATAAAGAATCCTTCATGCGCTATCGTTTTGCCGGGATAAGAGGGAAGAATGCACCAAAACTCGCGGTCTCAATTGGCGGTGATAATTATTGTTACCCTTCAATGGTGAGAGACCTCGGTCTGGCCAATTCGATGCTCGTGAGACAGGGAACGAAGACGATGCTGCTGGGCTGTTCCATAGAGCCTGGACTCCTGCGGGATGAGAATGAGGAAAGTCACAGACTCATAGAAGATCTGAGAAATTATTCGATGATCCTGGCGCGTGAGACCAGAACGTATAATGCGCTGCGCGGGGCGGGAATTGACAAAGACAAACTGAAACTTGTGCCGGATCCGGCATTTGCGCTTCCGGTCGGAAAGAAAGCTGAGCTGCCGGATGGGTTTGACGCAGGCAATATGGTGGGGCTTAATCTGAGTCCGATGGTCGGGGATTACGCCTCTGACCCAGATGCCGCGATGAGAAGTTATGAGACGCTCATAAGGCACATCCTTGATAATTCTGATATGAATGTTTTGCTGATTCCACATGTTGTCTGGGACAGAAGCAATGATCTCACGCCGCTAAGAATACTGTATGGTATGTTCAAGGATACCGAACGGGTAGCGCTTATTGATGACATGAACGCAGAGGATCTAAAGGGAGTGATCGCCGCATGCAGATTCTTCATCGGAGCCAGAACGCATTCCACGATCGCCGCATATTCGCTGGAAGTGCCGACTCTTGTTCTTGGCTATTCAGTGAAATCGATTGGCATAGCAGAGGACATTTTCGGTACGAGTGATAATTATGTACTGCGCGTTCAGGATCTGAAGGCTGACGGGCAGATGACAGCAGCCTACGACTGGCTGGCCTCAAATGAGCAAATGATCAGGGACAAGCTTCACAAGGTCATGCCTGAGTTTAGAAACAGAGCGCTTGACAACGGCGCTGAGATCATGAAATTATACCAGTCGTAATTGCGGGAAAAACACAGGTAAACATGGGAAGAAAGAAATACGCAGCCAAAAATATAGCCTTCGGTTATGTCGGTCAGTTAGTGACCGCGATCATGGGCTTCATACTCAAACAGGTCTTCATCGCGAACCTGGGCGCTACGCTGAATGGCGTCAACGGTCTCTACACCGGTATACTCTCGCTCCTGAATATGGCGGAGCTCGGCATCGGGACGGCGATGAATTTTGCCCTCTATGCTCCAGTGGCGCGCGGAGACCGCGAGAAGATCAAGTCATACATGAAGCTTTACCGCAAGGCGTATTACACAGTAGCCTTTGTGGTGGCTGCCATAGGACTGACACTGGCTCCGTTCCTGCGGATCTTTATTAAAGATCCCGGGGCAAATACCTGGCACGATCTGACAATGTACTACCTGATCTTCCTGTTCAATACGGTCAGCTCATATTTTGTCGCGTACAAATACAGTCTTGTAAACGCTTCCCAGAAGAACTATATCCAGACTAATATCACGACTGTCACAAAGATAGTGACCGTCCTCGCACAGATGCTGGTCCTTGTTACCACGAAGAATTTCTATTGCTACCTCATCACTGATGCGGCAATCCAGCTGATCCAGAAGTTCTTTGCAAACTGGTATCTTAACCATCTTTATCCATACCTTAAGGAAAAGGATGTCGCGCCTCTCGAAAGGTCAGAGAGCGACGAGGTCTGGAGCAAAACAAAGGCTCTCGTCTGGCACAAGGTGGGCGATGCAGCGCGTCTCCAGACGGATTCGATCATCATTTCATCGTTCATAAGCGTCACAGTTTCAGGAATGGTCGATAACTACAATCAGGTCATCACGGCCGTGGCCAGTTTTGTGAACATTATCTTTAATTCCATGATCTCAAGTTTTGGCAACCTGATCGCAACAGAGAATAAGGAAAAGCAATTCTCTATGTTCAGCGTATACAGATTCTTCGCCTCATGGATATACGGTTTCTGTGCCAGCGCGTTCTTTATTCTTCTGACGCCTTTTGTCGGAAGTCTCTGGCTTGGAAAAGGCTGGGTGCTGCCTTATTCGGCTGTCGGACTCA
The DNA here is from genome assembly GCA_012512995.1 of Clostridiales bacterium. Classification (GTDB taxonomy): domain Bacteria; phylum Bacillota; class Clostridia; order Lachnospirales; family Lachnospiraceae; genus CAG-791. The sequence goes on from JAAZDA010000337.1 coordinate 13,784, forward strand.
TTCTTCTTGATTTCTATTTCAAGGGCGATCGCATAGTCTTGTCGAACTTCAAGACGGCAGCAGGCGTGTTCGAGCAGGACAAATATCTCGCAGCAATACAGGGCGTCGTGAATCTGATCCTTTCAATCTGGCTCGTCATTAAGATAGGCCTGCCTGGAATCTATATAGGGACAGTGA
>JAAZDA010000338.1 GCA_012512995.1 Clostridiales bacterium
ATCCGGAAACTGCAGCATACAAGACGACCGACCGCAATGACAACGGTAAAAAAGGCATTCTCCCCGCCGCCTCCATGCTCAGTTCCAGCGAGCTTGCAAATCTTGGCACCGATCAGTGTCTCTACAATGTTAAGCTCGGCAATCTGTGCTCCGGCAGCGGGATCGATTATGCATACAATGGCAAAACATATTCGTTCAGCAGTTCAGTCATAAATGAGCTTGACATCGTTGTGTCCAGGCTGAACTCCCAGGGAATTCAGGTCACTTTTGTACTTCTCGTAAATTCCGGCTGCACCACTCTCATTCATCCCGAGTCACGAAGCGGGAGCGCATATTACTATGCTTTTAATACGGCTGACAGCGATGGCGTAGCACTTCTTTCCGCCATTGCTTCCTTCCTCGCGGACCGTTATTCCGGGGGCGCCTATGGAACTGTTGATAACTGGATCGTCGGAAATGAGATAAATGCGAGAGGCGAATGGCACTACATGTCAGATATCGGTGCCACAGCATTCACAGACGAATATGCCAAGGCTTTCCGGATTTTCTACAACGGGATAAAGAGTACTAACGCAAATGCGCGGGTATACATCTCGCTTGACCAGCAGTGGTCAGTTTCTCAGGACACGTCCAAATACTATACTGCACGTGATGTTCTGCAGATTTTCAATGATAATATTGCGCTCGAGGGCAACATTGACTGGCATGTCGCAATACATCCCTATGATGTTCCCCTTACAGACCCGAAAGTCTGGGCATCAAGTGCCAGCGTCACCCACAGCAATGACACTGCTGTCATAACCATGCAGAACATAGACGTGCTCACAGATTTCCTCGGTCAGGATGACTTTCTTTCGAATGGTGAGGTGCGATCCGTTCTATGCAGTGAGGTCGGCTACACGTCGACCAGCGGCCAGGAAACTCAGGCTGCTGCTGTAGTCTACAGTTATCTGCAGTGCATGGCGAATCAGCACATTGACGGGATCATACTTTCGCGTGAACTCGATGACTCCTCTGAGGTGGCTCAGGGACTCTCTCTCGGGATTTATGGCAAGACCGCGTGGACATACTATAAAAATATCGACACTGATGATGCGCAGACCTATATTGATAAGGCCTCTGCCACCATCGGTGTCGATGATATGACAACTCTTCTTACTGAAAGGTAGCAAAGCCAAAATCGCCCTGCGATTTGGCTTTGCTGGCGGACGGTCAGTATGCTCTGCAGACTTGACACTCCAATGACCTGAGCTGCCTCGGCCTGAATTGCAGCGCTGCCCGCGCCATTTATCTGCTGATACCATGACCATCCGAGTTTGTGAGATGTATCAAGATTGCAGACACCGTTTGCCAGTCCCTGAGTTATTTCTTCAGCCGCATCCTGTTCACGTGAGAGGATGAATCCATCTACATGTTGATTTGCCATCGCCTGCATATATCCGTAGATTATTGCTGCTGCCTGAGTCTGTTCGCCGCCCGCGCTGAGTGAAGTATATCCGACCTCGCTGCAAAGAACGCTCCTCACCTGGCCTGTCGGCGAAAGAAGAGAAGACTGGCTGAGATAGTCTGGCAGCACATCTATGTTCTGCATTGTTATATAAGGTGAGCTCTGGCTGTGGCTTGCATGCGCACTCTGTGACCATGCAATGGGATCATAGAGAGGAATGTCATAAGGATGTGTTGCTACGTGCCAGTCATAATCTCCACCGGCCTTAGCTATGCTGTTATACGCGTCAAGAAAAGGCTTGGAGCCGTAATACCATGCCGCGTTGCTCGATCTTGCCCACTGTTGATCCACTGATGTGTAGACCTGGACATTTGCATTTTCAGAGCGAAGCCCATTATAGAATATTCTGACCGCCTTCTCGTATTCATTCGCGAATGTGTTGACATCGACATTCGTCATATAGTTCCAGTCAGTTCTTGCATTGACTTCGTTGCCGATTATGTAATTGTCGATAGTCCCATATTTTCCGCCCGAATAACGCTGGCCGAGGAAACTTGCAATTGCCTCAAGCTTCTCTACGCCTGCCTGGTTTGCCGTATTGAGAGCATAGTAATGAGGGCTCACACCGTTTGCTGCTGCATCTGTGGCAAGCGGATGAATAAGTGTTGTGTCAGCTGCAAGGTCGTTGAGAACTACCATGTCGATCTCAATGCCCATCTTGTTGAGCTTCGGAACAAGAATGTCGTACTGGGCTACCTGAAGTGAATTGAATGAATATGTTTTGCCGTTATACGTGTAATTGATACCGCCGCCCGTGCACATCTGACCGAGGTTCATATTGTAGTCGCCTGCTGCACACCGAGCTGTGCGAGGTCATTTGTATTGAACATCGTTGCTGCGGGAAGTATTCCCTTCTTTCCTGAATAATTGCGGGCAGCCGTATGCGTTGCGCATGCTTCCGGATTAGTGATGTAATGCGCACCTGAAAGCTGTGTGAGCACACCGCCTTTAATACCGACGACCGCAAATTTCTTGAAAAGATTGGAGTTTGCAGTGTTCTTACCCAGTGCAAACGTGAATGCCGCCGTAGCGCTCGCCGGAGCATTTGCGACCTCTGTTCCTGCTGCCACCGCTATGACCACTAATAACAACGAAACCATGAGCGATACTGACCTTCGTAGAAATCCTTCTTTCCTCATTGTGTCCCCCTTATTATCAAGGCGGGCACTTATGCCCGCCAGTGTTGTAATGTCTTATTTTCTCACCCATCCTTTTCAGGCACAAGCCGAAATGAGGCCTAAAAACAGCCGTTTTGTTTTTCGGATTTTCGTAGCTTTCCGATCGATTTCAATCTGCATATGCTGCTGCGGCGAGTCCTGCCACAGCTCCGTCCGCTGCAGCAGTTGTAAGCTGGCGCACTGATTTTGTTCTGCAGTCCCCTGCAACGTATATTCCATCCGTCCCTGTAAGGCAGTCTTCTCCGCCCTCTACGTAACCCTTATCGTCTATCCTGACCTCGCCGTCAAAAGCTTTATTGTCCGGCACCTGTCCGATAGCGACAAACAATGCTGATACTTCAAGCTTTTTCTTTTCTCCGCTTAACTTGTCCATGACCTCGATCGCTTCGAGCTTTCCATCCTCATCCCCGATGAGATCAGTGACTGTCGAATTCAAAACAAATTCTACATTAGGTTTTGATGCCAGAAACTCTACAGATTTCTCGTCCGCTCTGAACTGATCTCTCCTGTGAATGACATAAACCCTGCCGCAGATGCCTGACAGGTATTTTGCATCCTCTACCGCAGTATTTCCTCCGCCGTTAACCGCCACTGTCTTTCCCTTAAAGAAAGCTCCGTCACATGTGGCACAGTAAGAGACTCCCCGCCCGACAAATTTCTGCTCAGCATCAAGTCCGAGGTGCCTGTTCTTAGCTCCGGTCGCGATTATCACCGCTTTAGCGCCATACTCCGCCTGTTCACCCTTTACTATGAAACCTGTTCCGTTCTTTACTATTGCAGCTGCGCGGTCAAATTCAACTGTTGCACCTAGTGCCGTGGCCTGTTCATAAAGGCCGTACGCAAAATCAAAGCCGCTGATTTTCTTAATACCGGGATAGTTTTCCACATCCGGTGTGTTCACGATCTGTCCGCCGAACTGTTCTGCCTCAAGAAGTAGAACGCTCTTGCCTGCCCTGCACGCATAAATGGCGGCTGAAAGGCCGGCCGGACCCGCACCTATTATTACTACATCACTTGTTTTGCCTGCTTCCATAAGTTCACCTCCATGTCTGAGATATATCAGTTAAAATTAGCTTCAATCTCCTCTACCGAACCGCTGTCGAAACGAAGTTCCTGATTCTTGACGCTTACTCTTGTCTCCGGGTCGATTGAGCTTGTGATGAAGACGTTACCGCCAATAACAGTGTAATGTCCTATGACTGTCTCTCCGCCGAGTATTGATGCCCCTGAATAGATTGTTACATTATCCTCGATTGTCGGGTGACGCTTCTTATTCTGAAGTTTTCTCCCGCCGCGTGTCGAAAGTGCGCCCAAAGTCACGCCCTGGTAGATCTTTACATGTTTTCCGATATTTGTGGTCTCACCTATAACTATGCCCGTGCCGTGATCAATGAAGAAATATTTGTCGATCGTCGCGCCCGGGTTGATATCGATACCGGTCTGACCATGCGCATATTCAGTCATTATTCTCGGGATCACAGGCACTTTGAGCTCATACAGTACATGAGCCAGCCTGTAGACAGTGATCGCATAGAATCCAGGATATGCAAGGATGATCTCGTCCAGACTTTCAGCTGCCGGATCTCCGTCAAAAAAGGCTTCCAGATCAGTTTCAAGATATTCTCTCACCTCCGGTATCCTTTTGAAGAAATCTATTGTTATCGTCTCAGACATCACATCGAGATCGGCCTGGCGCGCGCATATACTGCCACACCTGCACTTTTCCGCATTTTCTGAGTCGCACTCTTTTCTGAGTGCGATATTGATCTGGCGGTTCAATCTGAACGCCACATCCTCCATGACCACTGTCATGCAGTTCTTGATGTCGTAGTACCTGTTAGTCCTGTCCTTAAAATATCCCGGGTAAACCACTCGTATGAGTTGATCCACAGTATTCGTGATCATCTTCTTGTCCGGCTCACAGAGAGCATCAAGTTTGTCGATGTCCCGTTCCTTATCATAATCGATCAGAATACCGTCTATTACACCCTGAATTTCATTCTCTATCTTTGACATTCTTACCTCCATACCTGAGGATCACATAGAATCCAGCAACCCCTCAAGCCCTTTTTCCTCAAATACCTTCTTGTAAACTCCGATCTCATTTCCTATTATATCGTCTATTGCCTGCATGCTCAGCAGTTCCACAGGAGCCTTGTCATCTGTCAGGAGATACTCTCCCTTACTGTATTTTACAAGACTTTCACCGACCTTCGCCATGAGATTTCTGAAATCGGCTTCATCATGTTCTGAAGCCACCTTCTCAAAAGCTTCCTTATCAAAATCTGCTGCCGAGGCGAACAGTTCCCTGTTCGTACTGCCCTCGACATCCGCTGTATATACATAAGGAAAAACATTTGAGATCGTGTCGGCAAGATACTGATTTATTCCGTCGCTTCCGGAGCGCATATTCATGTTGACGACCATAACCCCGCTGTCATTCAGATGCTCCTGAACAAGCCTGAAGAATTCCACCGATGACATCTGAAACGGAATGGTAATATCCTGATGCGCATCCACCATGATGACGTCATATTTTGTATCTACAGTCTGAAGATAGGCGCGGCCATCATATGTTTCGACCGGTATGCTCTCATCGAGGTCAAAATACGTATGCGCGAGATCGGTGATCCTGCCGTCGATCTCCACTCCCTCGACATTCATCCCGTCAAAATACCTGTCGCACTGCGAAGCGTATGTGCCTGTCCCCATTCCGAGTACCAGCACTGAGAGATCCTTGTCTTCCCCGGCGATGCCATCCTTCTGTCTGTTCACACCTGCAA
>JAAZDA010000339.1 GCA_012512995.1 Clostridiales bacterium
ATATTGTGACTCCTGACTTCAGTTCGTATCATCAAGTTTCAGCACATTCATGAAGGCTTCCTTGGGGATCTCGACGTTGCCTACCATCTGCATCCTCTTCTTACCTTCCTTCTGCTTCTCGAGCAGCTTCTTCTTTCTGGAAATATCACCGCCGTAGCACTTTGCAAGGACATCCTTGCGCATTGCTTTGACTGTTTCACGCGCTATTATTCTGCCGCCGACAGCCGCCTGTATCGGCACTTCAAAAAGCTGCCTTGGTATTTCATCCTTGAGCTTTTCGCACATCTTGCGTCCGCGCTCGTATGCTCCATCCGCATGAACTATGAAAGACAGTGCGTCTACTGGCTCTTTGTTCACAAGAATATCCATCTTTACAAGTTTTGATGGGACATAGCCTTTCATCTCATAGTCAAAACTCGCGTAACCCTTTGATCTCGACTTGAGTGCGTCAAAGAAATCATAAATGATCTCATTGAGCGGTAGTTCATATTTAAGGATCGCGCGTGTCTTTTCAATGTAGTCAGTGGAAATGTACACACCGCGGCGCTCCTGGCAGAGCTGCATTATAGGCCCCATGAATTCCGAAGTAACCATGACCTCGGCATTTACTATCGGTTCCTCCATGTGTTCAATGACCGAAGGATCCGGCAGATTTGAAGGATTTGTGAGCTCTGTCATCGTGCCATCTGTTTTGAATACTCTGTACACAACACCAGGTGCTGTGGAGATTATGTCAAGATCGTACTCACGCTCAAGGCGTTCGAGGACCACTTCCATGTGGAGAAGTCCAAGAAAACCGCATCTGAAACCGAAGCCCAGTGCCAGAGAAGTCTCAGGTTCGAATGTGAGTGCTGCATCGTTGAGCTGAAGTTTTTCAAGAGCATCCTTAAGTTCCGGATATCTCTGTGAATCCGAAGGGTACATGCCGCAGTAGACCATGGGCTGCGCCTTCTGGTATCCCGGGAGCGCCATCTCACATGGATCTGCGGCATCAGTCACCGTATCACCGACTCTTGAATCTCTGATATTTTTTATGGACGCGGTGAAATAACCCACCATCCCTGTTTCAAGTTCATCGCAGGAAATAAAACGACCCGGCCCAAAATAGCCGACTTCTACGATCTCTTCCACAGCCCCCGTCGACATCATTCTGACCTTCATGCCGCGTCGTATCGAGCCGTCGAACACTCGGACGAAAACAACGACGCCCTTATATGAATCATAAAGAGAATCAAAAACAAGCGCCTTAAGAGGTTCCCGCGGATCTCCTTTTGGCGCCGGCATCTTTGTTATTACCTGCTCCAGGACCTCGTCGATATTTATACCGTTCTTCGCTGAGATCAGCGGTGCATCCGAAGCGTCGAGTCCTATGACATCCTCGATTTCTTTGCGCACTTCTTCAGGCTGTGCCGAAGGAAGGTCAATTTTGTTTATAACAGGAAAGACCTCCAGGTCGTGGTCTATTGCCAGATAACAGTTTGCCAGAGTCTGCGCCTGTATTCCCTGTGTCGCATCGACGATAAGTATAGCGCCGTCGCAGGCTGCGAGCGATCTGCTCACCTCGTAATTAAAGTCCACGTGACCCGGGGTATCAATGAGATTAAAAATATACTCCTCACCGTTCTTCGCATGGTAAATGAGTCTTACTGCCTGTGACTTTATAGTAATTCCGCGCTCGCGCTCAAGGTCCATGTTGTCGAGGACCTGATCCTGCATTTCCCTTTTTGTCAGCACGCCTGTCATCTCGATCATTCTGTCCGCCAGTGTCGATTTGCCATGGTCAATATGTGCTACTATGCAAAAATTGCGGATATGATCCTGTGATTCTAAAGCCATTAATGTTTCTCCTTACTTGTATTCACTTATTCTTTCTGCACAACTCATCTTTGTACGACAAAAGTATAGCATAATACAGAAAGCAGGCGACCCCAATATTATATCGGAACCACCTGCTTAAATATACAATTTCATCCTTAATCGTAACTTAGCCGCAAAGAGATCAGTTCAGTTTATTAACTGCTTTTGTAAGACGTGAAACTTTTCTTGAAGCAGTGTTCTTCTTGAGAACGCCCTTTGAAGCAGCTTTATCTATAGTTGTTTCAGCAGCGGCAAGTGCCTGCTTTGCAGCATCTTTGTCACCAGTTTCGATTGCAGTTGATACTTTCTTTGTAGCGGTCTTTACACCTGTCTTTACAGCCTTGTTAGCCTCTGCCTTTTTGGCATTGGTAAGAATTCTCTTCTTGGCTGACTTAATATTTGCCATTTTACTATTTCCTCCATACTGATATATCTGCTTTTTTTTCGGGTTTTCAGGTGCGGAGACACGCAATATCGTCCTGAAGACACATACGCTGATATTGTAATAGACGTCAAAACTAAAGTCAATACGAATTATTCAATTTCCCGTCTGATCACTATGCCTGTTGTGAGAAATCGATTACGGGGTGTTCCGGCTTTTCCGTTGCTTCGAGTTTCTTAACCTTGAGCACGACGCCCGGTCTGTCATACCCCGGAAAATCTTCCACAGCAACATCTGCTGTTATGTCGATCCATGCATGTTCTTTCAGTTCTGCGATTCTGTCCGATTTGGCCGGGAATCCGATGAAGCTCATGTCCTGCGCACAGCATGTCATAGCGGGTCTCCCTGGAATAAAGCTGTCCTTCGGCAGATCCGGCGGTTTCATGACCTGACCCGTATATCTCACAGTTTTGCCTGCATAGCGGTCAGGATGTTCCATGGCATCTATGTACCATATTCCGAAATTAATACCTTCGAGCATTATTGGATCATTATTGATGTCAAAAGGCAGATCCTCTTCTGTCGTCATGTCGATCTCGCCTTCCTTATCTTCGAAAATAAGATCGGCCTTTGGATTTATGGCTTTTACATTGCGCTTATACCCATGCAGCACATTCTCATCGACATCATCACACCTGTTGAACATGATAAGCTCAGAGCTGCGTATCTGTTCTGCAAGCAGGGACTTCATGTTTGTGAAATATACAGAAAATGTCGACGCATCTATAGTCGTTATCTGCTGCTCTATGCTCCATGAATGGGGAAGGCGCATATTGCGGTAATTCCACATACCGTTCCATTCTATAAGAATGCGTTCCGGATGATATTTTGAATCAAGCTCCATGAGCTTTGCAGGCGTGAAATCTTCCTCATTCTCAATATTTTCCATGACCGTTTTTGTAGCAGAAAGAAGCTTTGGTCCGTATCCTACAGTTCCTTCCTCACATGATATAAGCAGTGTGAGACCTTTTGCCCGGAAATATGGCTGACCTATCGTGTAAGCGAAAAATGATGTTTTGCCGCTTTCGAGAAAGCCGTTAATTATATATACTGGTTTCATTTTGTGCAGATGTCTCCCGTTTCAGAGTGCAGTTCCACTAATGTCAACGACCACAACATTTCCCTGAACTCTCATTTCTTCTCAAAAAGCTCATCAAGTGCTTCGTCGTTCAGATTTGCACCAATGACGCAGATCTTTCCTGTGACATCGGCATTTCCTGTGCGGACACTGCTCTCA
>JAAZDA010000340.1 GCA_012512995.1 Clostridiales bacterium
GGATAATACATACTCCTGTCATGTTTCATTGCCATCACACCGACGTTTGTGGTCAGGCAGTTGTCGCCAAGGAAGAAATACTCCCTGGCCGACTGCGGCCTGTCACCGCGCATCAAAGCGCCATAGGCTGCACCGCGGCTGTAAAGATTATTTCCCAGGAACACCCTCCTGTGATAACAGAGATAGCTGAGCGATTCTTTCATCCATCTTGTACGGAAGCCCTCTCCTATCAGAAAAGCACTTGAAACATCATCCACCGGAACACCTTTCCTGAGCACACTTAAAAAAGTCTCATCACGAAGGTCATGAGCGGTCGTCTGCTGCGATGATGACTGCTGCTTTTTCATAGCTTCATCGCTCATCTCGCGGAACTCCTGTTTTTTTATAAACGCGACGATCGGATCAGTTTTGACGTTATACACCATGCGGTAACTGTATAAAGTGCGTGAACCGTCATACTCAAAGAGTATACTGTCCTTTTCATGCAGCGACCGCGGCTGCATAAGCAGGAAATTATAATACGAATTGCTATGGCTTTCCCACGCTATATCATCTATGGGAAGGTCAAGAAATTTCCTGACTTTCTTAAGTGCCTCTACAAGCGGGGCATCCATGCTGTCTAATGTGAACATTAGTGTTGCGATTTTCTCAGCCGGAACTTCTGCTGACAGAAGTGCAAGGCAACGTTTTATAAAAAGAGCCAGCATAGAACATGGATCATATTCCTGACCCTCGATATTGATCGGACGCCCTGTCACGGCTGCTGAAAGAATGTGCGTGACTTCAGTCCCTGCCCCCTGTCTGCTCCACTCTTCCGCTTCTTTTCCAACGAACCAAATGTTGACACCTGTCTTTTTCGTCATCCTGGTCGGAATGTCGTAGTCATCTGTTCCGTCAGTTACGGCAAACGTGACCGGTTCAAGAGTTGAGCCGGCCGTACAGTATGATATCTGGCAGCTGCTCTCTCCCAGATCAAAACCCACCATATACTTTTTGTCGTTCTGATGTGTAGCCAACATTTTTTCCACCATGCCTGAGCGTTCTAGCGCTTAAAAAGGGTCTGGACCATATGCGCCCTGCGGTTATATTTTTCAAGAGATGCAAGAGCTTCATCATAATGCTGCGTCTTTGTCAGCATCGATATGTGATTGATCTCACCGAAACGATCCTCTCCTGCGTCCGAAATACGTGTATCCTGACTGAATGTGCCGCTCTCTACGACATTTTTCTGTGCCGCATCGTCTGTCACGAAGTACCTGACCTGCTCGCCAAAGAACAGTACGAACCCTGCCACATAGATACCCTCATACATTTCCTTCATGGGCTGTACCTTATAGACCTGATCATTATCCGTTCCGGCAGCTCCTCCTGACGTTGGCGCTCCCGGATTCAATGAAACGCTATAGTGAAGAAGCACGCTCGCCTCTGGTCTTCCCTTGAACTGCATCAGCGTCTCATCAGCAAACTCCTGCAGTTCTGGTAGAAGTCCCGAAAAACGTCTGTAGAACGGGAAAACTATGTTTTCCTTAAGAAGATCATGCAGGAATAGTTTTGCTGTCGCAAGTTCCTGCTCACTCATTTCTCCTGACCTCTTTGACAGATTTCTGAGATATGCCATGCGGCTCACGTCGTATATGGAAACGCCTTCCCTTGCATATTCGCCTATTCTGTCGAATGCCTCTCGTCCGAATGACATATCATTGACAAAATAATAATGCGATATCTGTGCAAGCAGCGCTGATACTGACTCTTTTGGCTCCTTGGATGCCACCGCTGCCGTGATAAGCTCTTCTTCATCACGCAGGACTACGCCTGTATAAAGCATCTGATTAATCATGCGGCCCGGCATCATAGTGCAGTCAGTGTCAAAACGTCCGGCAGCATGCCTTATTTCATCAAGTTCTGAAACGAGTCCCTCAAAACACCTTTCCATGTAAAGCAGAAGACTCTCATCATACTTGCCCTGAACAAATACCTCATGTATGATCTCTGCAAGTTTTGCATCATACATCGGCTCTTCCCGCACAATTATGCGGTTCATGAGCCTCATGAGCACTGCCGCATCGGCGCCGTATGTCCCGTACGTCATGACCCAGCTAAGTGCTTTATCATTAAATCCGCGCTGAACAAGATAGAACAGTATCTCACCGCGTTCTCCGGCCTTCAGATACTCAGGTCTTACTTTTTCCAGAAAATCATCTATTTCCCGCGTAAGGTCATGCTCATCATAATACTTGAGAAGATTGATCCTTATCTCCTGCCTCACCGGTTCTCTTAATTCATCAGAATCTGCAAGCGCCCTGAACCTTGTGAAATTTTCTGCCGTGATACTATACCAGGTCTTTGATACTCCTGTCATATAAAGATCATAGAGCGTGTTGTCTGTATCCAGATCTGAAATGAGCGGCGCAATATCTGCATATCTCACAAGCCTGTCATACGTGCTCTTTGCACTCGCGCTGTAACGATTTCCGACCATATCCTCAAAGAAAATATGTACGTCATCTCCGAATATCGGCAGCATACAGTCAGTTCCGCTCATAGGATATGACTTTTCAGATTTCAATCTGTCATAGCAGAGTATTATCTTTGCAAGACCTATCATCTGCGTGTGCACATTGCATGCAAAAATGCATGTGCAGGCATCTGCCGCATTCGAATCATTCAGCGTAGTGTTATCGAGAACATGTTCATAAAGATAACACAGCGCCGTTGTCACCCTCCTTTTAGAGAGCATCTCCATGGTAAATTCGCTGATTGCCGGCAGATACTGTTCATAAATTCCAGCCAGGTGAGTCCTGTGCATATTTACATAGGCATACAGTCTGGCCTTCAGTTCGTAAGGAAGCGAGCACTGATACGCAAAATACATCACTACTTCCTGCGGGATCTCCCCACTGTAATCTTCCGGAAGCGACAGCATATAATACTCAAAAAGTCTTGTAAGCGTAAGCTCGCTCTTAATGCCCCTGCTGTACCATTCAAAACATGATTCGCCTGTCATGTTACCGCGGATCATAAGTGTGCATATTGATAACAGTGTTTCTTTCGCAAACAGGTTTTGTTCGTAACCGGCCTTAAGTATCTTCTGAAGAAGCATGGAATAGCTCTTATGTCTTACCGCCAGGAAATTTACCTGAGTCATGACCTGTTCATTCAGGAGACCTTTTCTGGCCGCAAAATACAACACTTCCAACTCAAACTCATCCAGTCCTGACAGGAATTCCGGATTATCATCTATGAGAGCCCAGGCCTCGCAGAAAAGAACAGGACTTTTCGCTCCTGTGGCGAACTGCTGTCTGATTATCTCCCATTTCCTTCTGGGTTTTTTACGGAACTCAGGAGAACAGTATATATATAGCCAGGCTATGCGCCAGTTATCAGGATATTTGTTAAGCTCCGTCTCAAGGCGTTCCGCGGAATCATATGCTGTAACAGTGTTCTCGTCATCAGCACAGATTGCTCCGAGATATACTCTGTAGCTGTATAAAAGGGGATCGCTCTTCTCAAGTACCCTGTGACCCGGATCAGAATATGACGGGATGCCAAGTGTTTCCTCGACTCTCCTGTCAAAATCTGCGAGTTCCCAGGCGGCATCTCTCTGCCTTCCGGCCGTTATATCGCAGTGCGCCTTATATAGCACTCCGATCGGGTCGTCAGGCGCAATTGCCCTGAGACGATTTACAAGTACTTCCGTCTGTGAAAGCCATTCTTTGCCGCGCATCTTCTTTGATCTGAAATCAACATAATATCTGGTGATCAGGAGCTTTATCTGTTCCAGCTCCTTGCGGTTAAGGAAACCGGCATCCATTGTCGAAAGATGTACGAATGCTTCGATCGGTACTTTGAGATCGCACCATGCGCCACGTATGCTTATGCTGCCCATATTGCGTCCATCATGCATCATGGCAGGATCGACATAATAGTGGACTTCAGCGCTCGTACCGTCGAAATCGTCCTGTGTTATGCTGCTGTTCACAGGAATTATAAATGCGCAGTCACTCGTTACCGTAAGATCTGTATATCCCCATCCATTCCTGATAATGCGGAAATAATACTCCCTCTTCTTAACATTTACCGGGTTTCCAAAACTGGTGGCCGAAATAGCCACCGGGTCATCAATGCCACCGGCTTCCGTGCGATTATATGCTGCATGTGACCTTAAATCAGTGCATATTCTGGATGTATCAGGCATGAACTCCTGAGGCATCTTACAGTTCGATGAAATAAGGAATTCTTCTACATTCTGCTCATTACCTGAATTTGATTTCAGTCCCTGATACAGTGCCCTGGCTTCCGTGTCCTCATCTGTAAATATCCCTTCAAACTCCGGGCTGTAGAAAACGCTTACAGCTTCCTTCCAGTCGGTCTTTGCAAGCGCCGCAAAAGCTTCGGGAGAATTCACTGCTCCTTTGGAAGACATCGGTGCTTTTTCTTTTATTGTTACCTCAAATGGAAGTTTATATTCGCCCTGATTGGAAATTATACGAAAATAGCCATCAATAATGTCACCGATTGAATACGCTGTCGAATCGAAGCGCCAGACAATCTCATCAGCCGACCCTGAGAATTCTCCGGTCACACACTGCATGGATACGGATGAAGATGATACAAAGCCCTGGACACTGCGTCCCGTTGGGCCATATACCGTGAATGTTCCCTCTGCCGCTGTAAAAGGATCGGCCTCGATGTCAAGTTTTGCCGAGGAAAACGTCAGCGGTCCGTGAATGATATGAAATTTGTCCCCCGACATACGCCCGGTCATTTCAGAATCGAGTCCCATTAAAAATCTCCCGGCGGAGCTATGCCCCATCGGGAGAATTATAACACTTGTTGTAGTCTCAATCCACGGCAAAAATGCCTTTTGTCACTAAACTATTGCTGCTCTTTTTTCTGATCATCTGTTGTGTCGTCTGTTGTTTCGGTCTTTGTGTCCTTTGCCAGCATGACCATTATATCGTTCGTGCGGACAACGAATTTACTCATGGCATCAGGTGAGAGCGGTGCATTCTGGAGTTCTGCAAGATCATAAAGCTGTTCACATATCATCTTCGTGTTACTTCCGCTCTGGTGAGCAATAACATACTGCACAAGCGGATGGTTCGCATTGAGGACAAGTGTCTCGCCCTCCTTGGCATAATCATCCATTCCTGTCGGCATTCCATTCATGGCGTACATCTTCATCATATCCGACATACGGCGATTCTGCTCATCAACAGTCAGTATGGATGAGACCTTCTTATCCTTGAGTTTGGTCAGAGAGACCTTCAACTTGTCCTTCTTAAGTGCCTTGCGGATGACTTTTGTTATTTCATCCTCCTGCTTCTTAAGATCTTCAGCTGCCTTTTCGCCTGTGCGGCTCTTCATTGCATCCTGGACTCCGGCATCGACACGGGCAAAGTGTATGCCCTCATTCTTGGACTCCAGCTGCTGTATGAACGGCTGATCGATCTGGTGATCCATTACGAATGCCTGCATCTTCTGGGCACGGAACATAGCTACATATTGTCCCTGCTGCTGAGGATCAGTCACATAATAAATTGTGCGATCCTGAGGCTTATTATCAGCCGATTTGTCAGCACTTTCACCATCTGTCTTTGTCTCAGTCGTCTCAGCGGGTTTCCCAGTCTCTGCTGCCGGTGTTTCATTCTTAGTTTCGTCAGTCTTGTTCTCTTCTTCCTCTTCCTTTCCTGCATCCTTGTTTATCTCAAGCGCATCAGGGAGAACAACATACTTTCCGTCAATATTCTTGAAGAGTATGTAATCAGTCATCTTCTCACAGAACTTATCATCCTTGAGGCAGCCATACTTTATGAACGGCGCGATGTCGTCCCAGTACTTCTCATAGCTTGCTCTGTCCGTCTTGCACATTCCTGACAGTTTCTCAGCTACCTTCTTTGTGATGTAATCAGATATCTTCTTCGAGAATCCATCGTTCTGAAGTGCAGAACGCGATACATTCAGAGGAAGATCCGGGCAATCAATTACACCCTTGAGGAGCATCAGGAATTCCGGAATGACTTCCTTGATATTATCAGCAACAAAGACCTGATTATTATAAAGTTTGATCACGCCCTCAGCTGATTCATATTCAAGATTGATCTTGGGGAAGTACAGGATACCCTTGAGGTTGAAAGGATAATCCATGTTGAGGTGGATCCAGAACAACGGTTCCTTGTAATCGTTGAATGTCTTGCGATAGAACTCTTTGTACTCCTCATCAGTGCAATCCTTTGGAGTTTTTGTCCAAAGCGGATGGATGTCATTCATGAGTTCCGGTCTCTTCTTGATCTTGAAGCGCTTTTCCTCCGGCTTCTCTTCCTTTTTCTCATCCTTATTGTCTGTCGAGGTTTCGGCTTTCTTCTCAGGCGGAAGTTCCTCAAGTATGATATCGTCAGGGCGTCTTTCTGATTCTCTTATAGTCTCCGTATCTTTTGTTCCTGCACTCTGCAGATAGATTTCCACAGGCATGAACGAACAATACTTCTCTATTGTTTCCTTTGCCTTGTAGTAATTGGAGAATTCAACACAATCATCAGTCAGATGAAGTGTTACCTTTGTTCCCGCCGATGACATTGTTCCTTCGTCCATAGTGAAATCACTGCTGCCATCACACTCCCAGTGCACAGGCTTTGCGTCTTTTTTGTATGAAAGTGTATCGATCTCAACGAGTTCTGATACCATGAACGTTGAATAAAATCCAAGTCCGAAATGACCTATGATCTGATCGCTGTTCGCTTTATCTTTATATTTTGCAAGGAAATCTGCAGCTCCTGAAAAAGCTACATTGTTTATGTATTCCTTGACTTCGTCGGCTGTCATACCGATACCATTATCAGTAAATGTCATGGTCTTTTCTTCCTGATTCACCACGACGTCAATCCTCGGCTTATAATCTGCCGGAAGTTCTGCCTCACCGATAACGCTGAGTTTATTCAGTTTTGTTATTGCATCGCAGCCGTTTGATATTACTTCACGGGCGAAAATATCATGGTCTGAATAAAGCCACTTCTTGATTATCGGGAACATGTTCTCACTGTTGATTGACAAACTGCCTTTTTCTTCCATTTCGATGATCCTCCTTGAACCTTAACATTATCTTTTTATCGCGATCACTATATGTACCGACCGCGTCATTCATCACAAATGAAAGTCTATCACCGGAAAAAACAAAGTCAATAAAAAATTAGCACTCATTTTGCATGAGTGCTAACAAAAGTCTTGAAGTGCTGATAAATACTGCGTTTGTGCGATTATAAAACTTTTCTAAACTGCATCAGAACAACGGCGAGAACAGGCGCAAAATACACTGTGTAACACGGAGCGCTGTTGATCTCCTGAGGTATACACCCGTAACTTCTTCGCTCTTTTCCATAGTCGAAAGAAAATCGGTCCTGACCTTTTGTGGAAGACTTCCCTTCATAAACAGTATTCCGTCTTCAAAATGAATATTGAGCGAACGGAAATCCATGTTCACAGTACCCACAACAGCCGAATCATCATCGGACACAAATGTTTTGGCGTGAATAAAACCCGGGACATACTCGTAGATCCTGACTCCTGCATGAGCCAGCACAGCATAATATGACCTTGTCACTTTGAAAACGATCTTCTTATCCGGTATTCTCGGCGTGATTATCCTGACATCTACACCGCGGCGCGCTGCCAGCGTCAATGACTTCGTCATTTCATCACTGAGGATCAGATACGGAGTCGTTATGTAAACATAATTCTCTGCTGCGTTGAGCATGTTCATGTATACATTCTCGCCAGTATGCTCATTATCAAGCGGTGAATCCGCGTACGGCTGCACATAACCATCACCCTCTGTCCTGAATGTATCTTCAGCAGAACAGAATGTCTTTACATCGTCATTCCAGTCGGTATTCATATCTACATTCCACATCTCAAGGAATGTAAGCGTCATGCTCCTTACCGCATCTCCCTCGATCCTGACTCCGGCATCTTTCCAGTGCCCATGAGGGTGAGTTATATTAACATATTCGTCGGCTATATTATATCCGCCGGTAAAACCTATTCTACCATCCACTATTGTCATCTTGCGATGGTCACGGTTATTCATAAATACATTTATTACCGGGTTTGCCGGATTGAAATCACGGCACTTTATTCCATGCTTCTCCATAAGCCTTATGAACTGCCCGCTGAGGTAGCTTATGGAACCCACGTCATCATAAAAGATACGGACCTCGACGCCCGCAGCCGCCTTATCGTACAGGATCTGTTTCATTGCGGCAAAACATTCGGCATCCTCAATTGCAAAATACTCCATGAAAATGAACTTTTTCGCACTTTTTATTGCTTCTACCTGAGAGGCAATGCCATCTGCTGCATCACAAAAATACTCTGTTTTGGTGTTCCTGTACATCGGGTATGCAGTATTGCTGTACAAATACCATGCTTCATTTGAAAGCCCTATATCTTTCTGTCTTATTTCCGCAATAACATCCTGATTCTGATCCATATAATGTGCAAGTTCGATGTCTGCTTTCGCAAACCGGTGTTTCATCTTAAGCACACCGAGCTGACTGCCCATCAGAACATAGAGTACCAATCCCAATACCGGTACCAGCAATATAAGAATGATCCAGGGCATCTTTACCGCAGCATTTTTATGCTGTCCATATATCAGCAATACCACAGTCACGGCAAGTACTCTGATTATCACATAAGCCAGGTCTGACCATTCATCCAGCCATGAAACAGCCAGAAAAACAGCATACAGTTCAAGACCTACCGATATTGCCACAAGCACTATCCTTGTGACGCTGTTCTTCATGTTTTCTTTCTGAGCTAAACGCATACACACCTCACCGCTGTACCATTACTGTGCTGTCACAGTGTCAAAACTTTTGCTGTAGAGTTCAAAGAAATCTGAAGTCGTGATGTCATTGTCAGGTTCACCGACACTGGACCAGAGCTTATCATTCATATTAGTTTCAAGCGTCTCTTCGAACTTATCAAATTGTTCCCCGAATGCTGTGCCCTTACGGCTCTCCAGGAGTTTGACCTTATTCGCCTCTGTCTCAGACCTGTCAAAATTATTGATACACTTTACGATCCTGTAACCATCATCTGTCTCTATTATGTCGCTCACTTCATCCTTGTCGAGCGCAAACGCATCCTCTGTAAATGCGTCCGTAGTTCCATCCTCTGACCTGCTGAGAGAATAACTGCTCTCACTGTCATCATTATATTCAAGGATCAGGCTGTCAAAATCAGCGCCGTTCCTTATTTGCCTCAGTACTTTCTGCGCTGTCTCAAGTATGCCGGTCTTTGCATTATCATCCATTTGTGAGCCGTCTTCGTTCCTGGTTGAAAAAAGAATACTCTCGACCTTGACAATGCGGGCCTCATCATCACTTATCTCTGTCTGTATAGAGGCTGTCACTTTATCATACATATAATCTGCGAGTGCATATTCGCGGTACATGTCCTGCACATCCTCAAGTGTGAGATCCAGGCTCTCTTTTGCATCACCTGACAGCGCATCGAAATACTGAGTTGCCACTTCGTCTGCCTCAGACGCGTTTTCAGCATCAAGAACGATTCCTTCCTCCTCAGCCATCAGATTAAGAGCTTTTACCTTTGAGATACGTGATAAAGCTTTATTTCTTGCCATCTCCACGAGATCGTCGTGGTAACTGCCGTACCAGATCTCGTCTCCCAGAGAATTCCGGTATTCATTTATGAGATTATCCACGTACAACTGTGCTTCAAAGTAATAACAGTGAATGACGTTTTTTTCAGACAGTATGCTGAATACCTCATTATCTTCAAAACCCGAATCCAGGACGATCCTGCCCGCATCCGCTTTTGTATAACCGCAGCCTGACAGCATTGTCACCGGCACTGTCAGCAGGATCGCAAGACGGATCGCCATGCAAAGCCTGTTCAGCCCCGTGTCATACTTCTTCATTTTTTCATATGGCTTTTTACAAAACATATCAGTTCTCTGATCCATGCTCTTTAATATCATCTATGATAGCTCTGGCAACACATAATCCGTTTGCCGATGCCTGCTGCAGTCCTCTCGTTATGCCCGCTCCGTCTCCTATTGCGTAAAGTCCGGAAATAGACGTCTGGAACTCCTTGTTGACCACGAGTCTGTTGGAATAGAACTTTACTTCCACGCCGTAAAGAAGCGTTTCATCAGAAGCTATGCCCGGTGTCACCTTATCAAGAGCATATATCATTTCTTCAAGGTCTACCATTATGCGGTGCGGGAAAACAAGTGAAAGATCCCCTGGAACAGCGTCCTTGAGTGTCGGAATGAGGTTGTTGCGGCACATTCTCTCCTCAGTTGACCTTCTTCCTCTCTTGAAATCCCCGAATGTCTGGACAATGATCTTATTGCCGCAGAGCATGTTAGAGAGTTCTGCTATCTTGCGGCCGTATTCTATAGGTGTCCTGAACGGCTTGGTGAAGTTCTTGGAAACAAGAAGAGCAAAATTCGTATTGTGAGTGCGATATTGATGTCCGGCGTATGCATGTCCGTTTACGACAGCAAGGTTATTCTCATAATACTCGGACGCCACCTCACCATGAGGATTCGTGCAGAATGTGCGCACTTTATCATCAAATGTCGGTGTATGATATACAAGTTTTGCCTCATAAAGATTATCATTGAGGAACTGCATGATCTCATCGCGGACTTCTACCCTGACACCGATATCAACGGTTCCCGGCATCGAATCTATCCCGAGCTTTTCACACTGACCGTTAAGCCAGTCCGCGCCTTCACGGCCGACTGCCGCTATGACGCGATCCGCATGGAAACGTTCTCCCTTATCAGTCACAACCCCCGTGACCCTCTGACTCTCACCTTCTGAATCAATAAGTATGTCAGCCACAGATGTATTGAACAGGATCTGAACGCCCGCATCAAGAAGGTGCTTTTGAAGAGCCGCGTAGATAATATAACCCTTCTCCGTCCCCAGATGTCTTATGGGACATTCCACAAGCTTGAGGTTAGCCTGAATTGCCTTGGTCCTTATCTCACGTATTTCCTTTTCCTTATCGATACCCCAGACCTTCTCATCAGCACCGAACTTGAGATATATGGAATCCGATTCCTTTATCAGCTCAGATGCCTTGTCATACCCAAGTATATCCGGCAGCGTACCTCCAACATCAGGTGACAGGCTCAGTTTCCCATCAGAAAACGCTCCGGCTCCCGAGAATCCTGTAGTTATAGAGCACGGCTTACAGCCTACACATACTCCTCCATTTGTTCTCTTAGGGCAGATCCTCTTCTCGATGGAACGCCCTTTTTCAATCACAAGAATATTAAGATCCGGTGATTTTTCCTTAAGTTCATATGCAGCAAACGCGCCTCCCGGGCCGGCGCCGATTATTATCACATCTGTTTTCATGCTTTGTATTCAATACTCCTCTTCAATCTTCTTAATTTTGCTCATTTTTTCAGCCTTTTTTTCTAAGTTTTGCGACCACATATTTAAGGCAGCCTTCTTCAAACGGATTGTCGAGCCCGACCTCCGGAAGGAGATTTGTGAAATAGTCAGACGCGGACAGTTTGCAGAGTTTCAGATAACTCTCAAAAGCTTTTCTGTAGTCTTCATCTATCTTTGTCTTGTACTGCAGGGCGTTGGTGCCGGCAATACAATACTCAATATAATACAGCGGGCAGTCATATATGTGATGCTGCTTCTGCCAGAATCTTCCTTCCGCAAAACACTCATTCCCGCTGTAATCAGCATGTGGCCTGTACTGTTTCTCAAGATCGAGCCACACCTGATTCCTTGCCTTCGGTGCGAGTCCCGGATCCGAATAGCAGATATCCTGGAACTCATCGACCATGGTGCCGTAAGGAATAAATGTAATGGCGTCCTCATAATGCATAGAACGGTAATCATCAGCGCGCCCGCCGAAGAGAAGATTCATCCATGGCTCTGTGAAGAACTCCATTGACATGGAGTGGGTCTCTGCTGTCTCCATTGTGATATCAGCGTGCTCCCTTATGGGATCATCAGCTACAAGCCAGCCCTGGAAAGCATGACCGCATTCGTGTGTAATGACATCAGCATCACCGCTAGTCCCGTTGAAGTTAGCGAAGATGAACGGGGACTTGTAATCAGGAATGTAGGTCATATACCCTCCGGTCTTTTTTGTTTTGCGCCCGAGCACATCAAAGAGCTCGTTGTCACACATGAAATTCATGAACTTTCCGGTCTCCGGAGAAAGCTCATTGTACATCTGTCTGCCTTCCCTGAGGATTTCCTCAGGTGTTTCTGTCGGTGCCGGGTTTCCCTTTGTGAAATAAACGCCCTCGTCAAAATACATGAGGTGATCTATACCAAGGCGTGCCCTGCGGCGTTCGTGAAGTTCCTCGGCATAAGGGACAAAATCTCTCTTGACCTGATTTCTGAAAGATTCGGCATCACTTCTTGTCCAGCAGTTGCGGTTCATGCGGCAGTATCCGAGCCCCAGATAATTCTCATGACCCATCTGAACTGCCTGCTGCGTCCTGTTCTTTACAAGTCTGTCATATATTTCATCAAGCTCATCAGCGTTCTTCATAAAGAACTCTGTGTATTTGCCGTAAGCTTCCTTTCTGACATCCCTGTCCCTGTGGTGAAGGTAAGGGTTCATGAGAGAAAGATTCAGTGTCTCACCACGCCAGTCTATCTTAGCAGTGGCAAGGAGCTTGTTATATCTGGTCTGAAGGGCGTTCTCTTCCTGCATGAGCGGAACTATCTTCGGATCTACCGCTTTCATTGCAAGTTCAATATTGCTGAATGCGACCTTTCCGATCTTTTCTTCGAGATATGGTCTGAACTTTGATGAGTACAGTTTCTTCTGGTAATCCACCACGAGATTCCTGAATACTGGTGAATTCTGATCGTAGTATTCCTGCTCCTTCTCATAGAACTCATCCGTCATATCTATGTCATGACGTATCTCACATAAGGTCATCTGTGTTACCACATGATCTGTGAGCCTGTAATAGTCCTTATGAACTTCGAACTGTTCCTCACCTGATGACGCTGAATCAAGTCTTGATATCAGATTCGCGAATTCGCTCTTAACGTTTTCAAAATCCACCCTGTTGTATTGCATTTCATTGAATTTCATAGTCTCTTCTACTCTTTCTTACAGACTTATACTGACGCGTCTGTTTTAATTTTTCTTTCATATTTCACAAAATGATATGTAGTATCAAAATATGACATTTCTTCGCTTCGCGCTGTTATCTCCCATTCAGGATCCCTGTCAAGATTCGGGAAGAATGCGTCAGCTTCAAATTCCTGATCAATTTTTGTAACATGACACACGTCGACATACGGCAACATTTCGCTGTATACCTTAGCGCCGCCGATAACATAGACCTCATCAGAGTCGTACTTCTCCAGCATCTTCATCAATTCATCAATGCTGTGAGCTATCTTAGCCCCACTGACAGCATAATCTGCCCTTGTAGAGAGGATAATGTTCTCCCTGCCATCCAATACATGCTTCATAGGAAATGTCTCAAGTGTCTTTCTTCCGTACACTATGACCTTTTCTATCGTCTCCTGCCTGAACATCCTGTGATCCGCAGGAATACTTACAAGAAGCTCTCCCTTATTTCCTATTGCCCAGTTTGCATCTGCCGCTACAATAATATTCATTTTGCCTCCTGACATTATCATTTATAATCAGATTGCTATTTCAATTCCTGTGATCTGTGGCCCTGACACTTCATAATTTTCAAACTTCACATCATTTTTTGTGAATTTATAAAAATCAGTGACATCAGGATTGAGCCAAAAAACGGGAGCCGGCTTCGGTTGCCTTGACATCAGTTCTTTTATTGCATCAATATGTCTTTCATAGATGTGACAATTGATGTCAGTGTGAAGCATCTCACCGACTTCCATGCCGCATACCTGAGCCAGCATATGCATAAGGACTGCATACTGACATGTGTTCCACGCCCATGCAGCCAGAATGTCCTGCGAGCGCTGATTGAGTGCCATATTGAGTGTGAGTTTATCGTGTCCCGGTCTTTGCTCCACCATAAAAACGCAATTCCACGCGCACGGCTGAAGAGCCATATCATCAAGTTCTTCCGGATCCCATAGTGTCGTTATGATCCTTCTGCTGAAAGGATTCACTTTCAGATCATATATTACTTTATCTACCTGATCCAGGTGCCATGGCCCGTTGTTGTCTCTCATGGCGGCAATTCTGCCCGTATCTGTGTCAATGCAGACCCGCATCGCTCCGCCGGTATTGCCGGTATAGTCAGGCTCAGCATCGCAGCCAGGCGCTGTAACAGCTGAATACTCTTCAAAAAGATACCCTGGAAATGCCTTTGTCAAGCCCTCTTCCGTCACATCTTTGCATGGGTGCTTCTTTGCGAACTGGTAGCCGTACGCCTTGCCGATGGAACCTTCCCCGTCAGCCCACTCGTCCCATATATGTGAATCGAGATCATGTATGTTATTTGACTTCTTCTGCCATATCCACAACAGCTCATCCGTTGCCGACTTCACTGCCACCCTGCGCAGCGTGACCGCCGGGAACTCTTTTGAAAGATCAAAACGATTGACCACGCCAAACTTTGCTGTTGTATATGCAGGTGTTCCGTCCGGCCAGTGTGCGCGGACTTTCTGTCCCTTTGAGGAGCAGCCATTCGATAATACATCCTTGCACATCGTTATAAATTCTTCATCAGCAAGACTCATTACTGTTTTCCTTCCTGGTCATTCTTATTATTCACCTGATATTTGCTGACAAGTTCATTCATTGCTTTGGCAAGCGCATCAAGTTCCTTATTGGGAAGCCCGCTGCCCTGCTCCACCATACTGCCAAGCTCCTTTAATGCTGACCTGACCTTTGTATAAGAATTCGTAACGACCATACCTGTATAACCGACAGATTTTGTTTTGCCGCCCTTTGTAGCGTAGTCCTCACCTGCTGCCATCTCAGTCTTCCTGAGCGGTATGCCCTCAGTGATACTGTCAAACTCCCCTGTCTTCAGGTCGAATATTGTTCCGCTGTATGGTGCAAATGAGTCATATCCATATTCATTCTTCAGACATTCCGTGAAAGAATCAGCAGCTTCTGAATCGCCGTGCACGACAAATACTTTCGATGGTTTCTGCTCTGTGAAAGCGTTTATCCAATTTATGAGGCCTTCCTTATCAGCGTGTCCCGACATTCCAGGGAGCTGCAGTATTTCAGCCCTCACCTGAATTTCATCTCCGAATATGTGAATTGAATCAGTGCCTGCGACAAGTGCCCGTCCCGGAGTACCCTCAGCCTGGTAACCGACGAAAATTATTGTACATTCTTTTCTTCCAAGATTGTATTTGAGATGATGCCTGATACGCCCGGCATCGCACATTCCTGACGCTGCTATTATTACCTTTGGCTCATCATCATTATTTATTGCCTTAGACTCGTCAACTGTGATAGTCATATTAAGATTAGGGAAAACAAGCGGATTAATGCCTTTTCTCAGAAATTCTGACGCTTCTTCATCGTAGCACATCCTGCCGTTGTCCAGGAATA
>JAAZDA010000341.1 GCA_012512995.1 Clostridiales bacterium
AGTCCCGGGGGATCAATAACATCAGGTATGGCAATTTATGACACAATGCATTTTGTGAAATGTGATGTCTCAACTATCTGCGTGGGAATGGCAGCGAGCATGGGTTCATTCCTTCTTGCAGGCGGCACAAAGGGCAAGAGATTCGCACTTCCGAATTCCGAGATCCTGATTCATCAGCCTCTTGGACAGAGTCAGGGCCAGGCTTCAGATATAGCTATCCAGGCTGAGCACATGGCAAGGACAAAAGAGAAGATGAACAGAATCCTCGCAGAGAACACGGGACGCAGCTATGAAGACCTTGTTCGCGATACAGATCGTGATAACTGGATGACAGCTGAGGAAGCAAAGGCTTACGGCCTCATCGATCAGATCTACACCACCAGAAAAGAGATCGAGACAAAATAAGTCTCAGTAATACAGAAAGGCAATTATGTCTGATACAACGAAGATAGAGCCCGGTTCACCGCGCAGATGTTCCTTCTGCGGCAGGACCGAGAATCAGGTACAAAAGCTCATAGCAGGACCTAACGGAGTTTATATCTGCGATGAGTGTGTCAGTGTCTGCAATGACATAATCGATGAGGAACAGGATGACGGTTCTGAAGAACCACACAAGGATGATCCGGCAAGTGAGATCAATCTGCTCAAACCTGTGGAAATCAAAAAATTCCTCGACGAGTATGTCATAGGACAGGAAGAGGCCAAAAAGGTCCTTTCGGTCTCTGTATATAATCATTACAAAAGAATAAAGGCTCCTAAGAGCCATCGCGCAAAAGATGATGTAGAACTTCAGAAGAGCAATATTCTGATGCTGGGGCCTACAGGTTCAGGCAAAACATATCTTGCGCAGACGCTTGCAAAGATAATAAATGTTCCGTTCGCGATAGCTGATGCAACAACACTCACAGAGGCAGGGTATGTCGGTGAAGATGTAGAAAACATTCTGCTCAAGCTGATACAGGCCGCTGATTATAACATCCCACGCGCTGAAATGGGAATCATCTACATCGATGAAATCGATAAGATCTCCAAGAAGGGCGAGAATGTTTCAATAACAAGAGATGTTTCAGGTGAAGGCGTCCAGCAGGCACTCCTCAAGATCGTCGAGGGCACAAATGCTTCGGTACCTCCTCAGGGAGGAAGGAAGCATCCGCATCAGGAACTGATTCAGATAAATACAGAGAATATCCTGTTCATATGCGGTGGTGCATTTGACGGAATAGAGAAGATCATCGGCGCGAGACTTGATCAGCGCTCAATGGGCTTCAATGCTGACGTCAGACAGAAAGACGAAAGTGAAATCGGTGCTGTTCTCAAACAGGTAATGCCTCAGGACCTTGTGAAGTTCGGACTTATTCCTGAATTTATAGGACGTGTTCCGATCACGATCACGCTTGACGGTCTTGACAGAGATGCTCTGATAAGGATACTGACGGAGCCGAAGAATGCTCTGGTAAAGCAGTATCAGAAGCTGTTCTCATTCGATGATGTAAAACTGGAATTCAACAAAGATGCCATAGAAGCTATTGCTGATCTGGCACTGGAGCGCAGGACAGGCGCCAGGGGACTCAGATCCATCATGGAAAGTGTGATGATGGATACGATGTACAAGATCCCTTCTGATGACAGTATCGAAGAGTGCATAAT
>JAAZDA010000342.1 GCA_012512995.1 Clostridiales bacterium
CAGTTAGGCTGTTCCTGATGGAACAGCCTTTTTGCTGTCAGACATCAGGAAAGAGAATGGGTATCAGATGAGCGAAGAATATGAAGAAAGGCTTAGTGCATTTATTGATTCAAGAGGCGCCAGGCAGACACCAGCGCTCGCAGGGCTTGAAAGAAAAGCAAGGGCTGACAACGTCCCTGTGATAAGACCGGGGACGCAACGCCTCATCCAGTTCCTGCTTGGCACAACAAAGCCGGCGGCGATTCTTGAAATCGGGACTGCTGTGGGGTATTCTGCCCTTTTTATGCACGAGTACGCACCAAAAGGGTGTAAGATTACGACAATTGAGATCGATGCGAAGCGCGCAGAGGAAGCCAGACGTAATTTCGCGGCGTTCGGTCTGGCACAGGAAGAAGCCGGAGATATTTACCTGATTGAAGGCGATGCGGGCGAAGTCCTGAAAGCTATGAGCGGGAGTTTTGATTTCATATTCATGGATGCGGCGAAGGGGCAGTATATAAACATTCTTCCTGAGGTGATGCACCTTTTGAAAAAAGGCGGAGTACTGCTGACTGATAATGTTCTGCAGGACGGTGAGATGCTGGAGTCAAGGTATGCTGTGACAAGAAGGAACCGCACGATCCACAGGAGGATGCATGAGTATCTTGACGCACTTCTTGATGATGACAGGCTGAGAACAGTGATCCTTGGGACCGGGGACGGCGCGGCGATGAGCGTGAAGATGTAATATACTTGAGAAACAACTTACAGGAGACAATACATGCAGCAAAATGGAAAACCTGAATTACTTGTGCCGGCCGGGAGCCTTGAAGTCTTGAAGACCGCAGTAAATTTCGGCGCTGATGCAGTGTATATCGGAGGCGAGGTGTTCAGCCTCCGTGCCAAAGCGAGAAACTTTTCAGCAGAGGATATGGCTGAGGGCATAAAATATGCGCACGAACATGGCGTCAAAGTACATGTGACTGCAAATATTCTTGCGCACAATGCAGATCTCGCAGGAGCAGATGATTATTTCAGAGAACTGGCAGAACTCGGGCCGGATGCACTTATCATTGCAGATCCGGGAATGTTCGAGAAGGCGGGGCGTCTGTGTCCCGGAATAGACAGGCACATCTCGACGCAGGCGAATAACACAAATTATGAGACTTTTGACTTCTGGTACAGACAGGGCGCAAAAAGAGTAGTATGCGCCAGGGAACTCAGCCTTGCAGAGATACATGAGATCAGGGAGAAAACGCCGGAGGGCCTTGAGATCGAGGCTTTTGTCCACGGCGCAATGTGCATTTCATATTCTGGCCGCTGCCTTCTGACGAATTACTTCACGGGGCGGGACGCCAATCACGGCGCCTGCACGCACCCATGCAGATGGAAATACTCAGTTGTGGAAGAGACCAGACCGGGCGAATATTTGCCGGTATATGAGAATGAGAGAGGCACATTTGTTTTCAATTCCAGGGATCTGTGCATGATCGAGCACGTTCCGGAGCTGGTGGCGGCAGGCATCGACAGCTGGAAGATCGAGGGCCGCATGAAGACTGCGCTCTACGTCGCGACTGTCGCCCGCACATACAGAAAAGCGATCGATGACTATTTCGAGAGTGAAGAAAAGTATCGCAGCAATCTGCCATGGTACCGCGAAGAAATAAGAAAGTGTACCTTCAGGCAGTTCACGACGGGATTTTACTTTGGCAAGCCATCGGAAGAATCAATGGTCTACGACAACAACACTTACAAGCAGGACGCCGTGTATCTGGGAGTCGTTAGAAAAACCGAGGATGGCTCACTTGCCATGTTCGAGCAGAAGAACAAGTTCAGTGTCGGTGATACAATTGAGATCATGAAACCTGACGGACGCGATGTCCCGGCCATTGTCATGTCACTCCGGACGATGGATGGCGGGCAGGTTGAGAGCGCGCCGCACCCGCAGGAGCTGCTGTGGGCAGAGCTCACTGAGCGCGCCGAGGTCGGAGACATCCTGCGAATGGAGTCAGATGAACCGGCAGGCGATTGAATTTTTCGCAGAAAAAACTTGATATTTGTGCTGTTTTGGTACATCTTGTAATACATAATCATATGAGGGCAGCAAGGCCGGGGCAGAAAAGCCCGGCGTGGAGGTAGTATGGACGACAACAGGAATACGGAAACTTCGGGCAGCAATAATATTGAGAGGATTTTCGGAGAGAATGTTTTCTCGCCAAGTACGATGCGGGAGCGCCTGCCAAAACAAGTGTATCAGAAGGTCCGCAAAATAATAGATGAGGGCGGTGAGCTCTCGAGGGGCGATGCCGACGTGGTCGCGAAGGCCATGAAGGATTGGGCAGTCGAAAGGGGCGCGACACATTTCACGCACTGGTTCCAGCCGCTCACGGGAATCACGGCCGAGAAGCATGACGCATTCATCACAGCTCCCGACGAAGACGGTCACACGATGGCAGAGTTTTCAGGCAAAGAGCTTGTAATGGGCGAGCCGGACGCTTCATCATTCCCGTCAGGAGGTCTGCGCTCGACATTTGAGGCGCGCGGCTACACCACATGGGATCTCACATCACCTGCATTTCTTAAACATTCATCCGCCGGGTACACGCTTTGCATACCAACGGCATTCTGCTCATATACCGGCGAAGCGCTCGACAAGAAGACACCGCTCCTGCGCTCTATGGAAGCACTCAACACGCAGTCTCTGCGGCTGATCCGCCTTTTCGGAGACAAAACATCCAGGAAGGTCACGCCCAGTGTCGGCGCCGAGCAGGAGTATTTCCTTGTTGACAGAGACAAATATCAGAAGCGCCCTGACCTGATTTTCACGGGCCGTACGCTTTTCGGAGCTCCGGCGCCCAAGGGGCAGGAGATGGAGGATCATTACTTCGGCGTTATCCGCGAGGGCGTCGGCGCTTACATGAAAGACCTCAACGAAGAACTCTGGGAACTCGGCGTTCCGGCGAGAACACAGCACAATGAGGTCGCTCCCTGCCAGCATGAGCTTGCTCCGATCTACGAAAATGCTAATGTGGCGACGGATCACAACCAGATCATCATGGAAGCCATGAAGCGCGTCGCAATTCATCATGATATGCGCTGCCTGCTTCATGAGAAGCCATTTGCCTGCGTCAATGGTTCAGGCAAGCACAATAACTGGTCGCTGACGACGGACACCGGCATCAATCTCCTTGAACCAGGGGACACGCCCGAGGATAATGTCCAGTTCCTGCTTGTCCTCTCCTGCATTCTGAAGGCTGTCGACGTTCACGCCGATCTCCTTCGCCAGAGTGCGTCCGATGTCGGAAATGACTTCCGTCTCGGCGAGAATGAAGCACCGCCTGCAATTGTCTCAGTCTTCCTCGGCGAACAGCTCGAGGACGTCGTGAAACAGCTCATAGAGACAGGGAATGCGTCAAAACATATTCAGGGCGGAGTCCTGAGGACCGGTGTTTCGACACTTCCGGATCTCAAGAAGGACGCGACTGACAGGAACAGAACATCACCTTTTGCTTTCACGGGAAATAAATTCGAGTTCAGAATGGTCGGCTCGGCGGATTCAATCGCTTCGGCAAATACTGTACTCAATACTATAGTTGCGGAAGCATTCAGCGAAGTTTCAGGCATCCTTGAGAAGGCTGATGATTTCGGCGGAACTGTCCACGATCTCATCAAGAAGAATCT
This sequence comes from Clostridiales bacterium, assembly GCA_012512995.1. Lineage (GTDB taxonomy): Bacteria > Bacillota > Clostridia > Lachnospirales > Lachnospiraceae > CAG-791. Next base: position 3,661 of record JAAZDA010000342.1, read on the forward strand.
GACCGAACACCGCAGAATAATCTTCAGCGGAAACGGATATTCAGACACATGGATCAAGGAAGCCGCACGCCGCGGACTGCCTAATATCAAGTCGACGATCGAGGCAGCTTCAGCGCTTACGACTGACAGCGCAGTGTCGCTTTTCGCTTGTTTTGGCATATTTACAAAAGCAGAGCTTGCAAGCCGCGAGGAAATCACATATGAAACATACGCCAAAACAATCAATATCGAGGCTTTGACGATGATCGATATGGCGGGCAGACAGATACTTCCGGCATGCATGCACTATTCGGGGAGACTCGCGACGACAATAAATGCCATGGCGACTGCAGGTGTTTCGACGGCGGCAGAGTCAGGACGGCTCAACGAGGTCGCGACTCTCATTAATGAAGCCGACAACGCGCTTACGAATCTGCGCGCACTTGACGAGCAGGCAAGCCATGTGGAAGACGTGAAGAAACAGGCCTTCTTCTACAAGGATTCAGTGAACCCGGCCATGGGCGCACTCAGGAAACCATGCGACCAGCTCGAACTCCTGGTAGACAAGGCGATGTGGCCGTTCCCGACATACGAAGACATACTCTTCAACGCCTGATAAAAATTCGTGTTCATTCAGACGCATCTCGTGAAAGGTCTGTTGATAATGAAGTCAGAAATGATAAATTTAGAGACAGCAGAAAACGCTGGAGCGTTTCTCCACGGGAGGGAAGAGTGGAAGATTATGCTGATGCATAATCTTTCACTCATCAGGTTTGTAATGCGACAACTGAGCTGTCGCATATGAGCACAAACCTGAATAACACAGCCAGAAAACCGCATACGCGGATTTTCTGGCGTGAGCCTTCACAAAAAACGCTCAGGCATGAAAGGGAAAAATGAAGAGAATGAGAAGAATTTTATCGACACTGATGGCAGTACTGATTATTGTGGGTGTCAGCGCGGCACCGGTACTTGCGGCAGAAAACGCCACTACATTTAACTATAAGGCATACGCTGATACTTACGCGGATCTAAAGGCGGCATATGGCTATGATGCAACTGCTTTGTATAACCATTATGTAAAATATGGCAAAGCAGAAGGCAGAGTCGCGACATTCAATGACGCGGGCACAGCAACCACTGCGGCAGCAACCACAACTCAGGTGGGTACAGAGACGATGGATCCTGAACCGCCTCAGGATATAAGGAAACAGGCGGATTGGTTCGGAAAACTCACACCGCCGGAGACTATGACAAATGCCAGGCTCGTAGCTGAGGATAACAGGTTGAACGCATGGATGAGAGCGAACTATTACAGCGATTCAACACAGATAAGAGAAGAAAACCTTTATATTGAATTAGGCGGGCGGGCAAATGCTCTGTATGAACTGGCAGAGTACCAGGAAGAATTTGACGATGACTATAACAATATTGCTCATGACATGGCAGCGGATATAGTGAGTTCGGATTTCTACAAGAGGGCGCTTATGAGTGACACAGCTCCGCTTAGTATGTATATGGGTTAATCTCCGGATAAGGGAATCAGTTATTCATGACAAGTACCAGGCAAAACAATAATCTCACAACGGGACCCGTCTTCAGCACTTTGATGAAGTTCGTGGTCCCGTTCTTCATATCCAGTTTTCTCCAGACTTTCTATGGTATGGCGGATCTGATGATACTGGGTCTTTATAATGGAGCGGCTTCCACGACTGCGGTGTCGACAGGGAGTCAGATCACGCATATGCTGACAGTCATTATAATCGGTGCCGCGATGGGCTCAACGGTACTTATCGGGCGCGAGGCCGGTGCGGGGAATGATAAGGGAACAGTCAAAACTATCGGCAATACTGTCACGTTTTTTCTTCTGTTGTCAGTAGCACTGACCGCCGTGATGCTGCTTCTTTCGAGCCCGATAGCGGAACAGTAAGAAAAATCCTGGAGGTCGGCATTCCTGTCGCACTCCAGGATGGATTAATACAAGTATCATTC
>JAAZDA010000343.1 GCA_012512995.1 Clostridiales bacterium
GCAGCTTCAGATAGAAAATGCTTCGGTCACGTGCATCTGCAGGAAGGGTTTCGCCAAACTTGATAAAATCCTTCGTGGGCTGTTTCTGATAAATTGGCAGCTCGGTATGGTCCAGATCCAATCCGGGAAAAGGATCTTCGGTTTCTGTTTTTGGAATCTCATCACCTGGAAGTCGAAAGCCATCAGAATCAAACTTCAGACCGGTCTTGATGCTGAGATAACAGTAAAGCAGGCTCTTAAAGTAAGGCAGGAACCCCGTGCCATCAGTCATGGCATGGGAGATTTCCACCGCCATCCGCCGCCCTTCATACTTGACAGCCATAACGTGATAATTTGCCTCACTGGAGTGCAGGTCAATTGGCTTCCAGGTATTGCGCACTGTAACCGGAAGCGGATTGGGAACCGTATATAAGTCATCTCCCTCCCGTTCCGCCCGGACATAAAAATATGGAAAACGCTGTCTGAGTCGCTCTACAGCTTCCTCCAGCTTCTCTCCCACGATGGGTTCTTTTAAAGTGGCTCTTCAATTTTGGAAGATAGCAGAACGCCAAGGTCAAGCATTACCTGGAACAAGAGATCCTCAGGCGTGCGGTCTTCCTTGATGTTGTTGGCAAGGAAACTCATCTGCCCCTGCTTATATTCTTTCGGGCGATAGTAAACCTCGTTCATGTTGGTGGTATCCACCTTGAAAACACGAAATCCAATATCCAGATTGGATGTAGTCATTGGAGATTCTTCCTTTATTTTCTTTCCCGCACGACGGATACGTTCTTCTCCAATGTCGCAGATTGTCTTGTATCCAGCCTTAAACGCTGGAGTCTTCTCATCAATTTCCTCTTGCAGTTGCACCATGATGAACTTTCTATTACCGCCATCTTCTTCATTCAGTTGCATGACAGCCTGTGCTGTAGTGGCAGATCCAGAAAAGAAGTCCATAACAACACAATCCTTTCCACTGCCTAAGCGTCCAATCATTTGAATGTAAGCAGCGGATTTTGGAAATGACATATATTCACCACCGAGAAGTTTTTTAACTTCCTGAGTACCCACCTGGTTGTTGATTGACTTATCATCCCATATTGTTCTATATTTTCTTGTTCTGGCCTGGTCTTCGCCACGGTCAAGATAATCTTTGACGAAAATATCATATTCATTGCGGCGTTCAATCATACGCGCAACAAGACGATCACCATCATCGACACACTTTTTCTTGCCCCACATCCATCGACCTTCTCGTCCATCGGATTTTTTAGGGATGATCACCTCCCAGCCATCATGTTCATCCAGTGATACCTCAAGAGAATCCGGATTCACGTAAATCGGGAAAAACATTTCAGGTCGATCTTCTCTTAAAGAGGCTACCCCTCTTTGACGAAGTCCAAGTAGCCTGTATGCACCCTTTTCATCAGAATAGCTGTACTCTGATTTTTGCTCGTCTGTTAACGGCATGCCGTAGACAACACACTGGCTGGCATTTTTTGCGTAGCAAAGCAAATATTCATGGACAGTTGCAACAAAACTATCGGACTGCCTTCCACGAGGATTGTTTAAAACCGATATTTCAGTTACATAGTTTCCTTCACCAAAGATTTCGTTACAGATCTTGCGAAGGTTTCCAATTTCATTACTGTCTATGCTGATGCAAATAAGACCATCCTCACTTAAGAAGTCTTTTGCGATGCGCAATCTCGGATAAAGCATGTTTAGCCAATCTGTATGGAAGCGGCCATTACTCTCTGTATTTTGAACGAGCCTGTTCCCGTCATCGTCCAATTGTCCACTTCCTGCAATATATTCTTCTGAATCCTGGGTGAAATCATCCGCATAAATAAAGTCCGAGCCCGTGTTATATGGCGGATCTATGTTCGTACCGAGTTTGATACAATGCAAATAAGCGGTGCTTGCGCTATTGCCGGTTGGCAAAGAGGCAAAAACCGCTTGATATAAGGGCTTTCTGCTGTCATGGGCCGGCTTGAAAGGCCTTCCTTTCTTTTGTACATTGTGTTTTGCAAGATGTTCTGCCTTGCCACTGACTGCATCATTATGATCTTTGCACCCCCTCTTGTTCGGCAACTGGGGAATAATTAAAAGGTATAGGCAAAATTAAAAGGTTAATAATTGATGTAGCTCCATTTACCGTCTGGCACGATAGGCTCACCTTGTTTAAACTTGCACACCCTATTTGCCGAGCAGGGCTTTTACCTCGTCTGGCTGATACGGTTCTTTTCGTCTGTGAATCATTGAGTGACAGTTGGAACAGAGCGGTATTAAATCATTTTGTGGATCTGTGCCATCATAGTCTTCAGCAGTTGAAAGCTCTCCAATCGGTGTAATGTGATGAA
>JAAZDA010000344.1 GCA_012512995.1 Clostridiales bacterium
CGTCCCGGCAGAACATATCTATAAGAACAAGACAGAAATAGTCATGAAGAAGCAGTGATCTATGTAATATGGAGCTCTTTTGGCTCCGTCAGGGGGAAAATATGGCAAAATCTGATATTGCTGTTATTCAACTCTTATGGGACATAATCAACCAGAAAACAGGTGAAATTGGTAATGTGGATTTTCTTCCACAGAAACCTGCGTTTGATCAGGTGAGTCAGATTGAACAGGCGTTACCAAGAAGCACACCTGAGGAACAGGGAGTAAGTTCACTGTTTATTTCCGACATGGTAAACGAGCTTGCTGCAAGCAGAAATATTCACATGCATCAGATAATGGTGCTGCGGCATGGCAAAGTAATATATGAAGGCGGATTTGATCCTTACCCGGCCGGGATCTGGCATGTGACTTATTCAATGTGCAAGAGTTTCACAGGAATGGCTGTGGGGCTTCTTATAGATGACGGGAAGCTCAGTCTTGATGACAAGTTGACAGATATTCTCGCCGAAGACTGGGCTGCCACACGTGTAAACATTCTTACAGTCCTGCGCTTCAGAAATATAACGGTCAGAGACCTGCTCACCATGTCTGCCGGTGTAGCTTTTAATGAGACAGGTGCTATTTCAGGCAACAACTGGGTAAGAAATTATTTTGAATCTACTGACAAATTCGAACCCGGAACAAAATTTGAATACAACAGCATGAACAGCCTTATGTTGTCTGCAATTGTCACAAAGATCACCGGTCTTACCATGTTTGATTTTCTTAAGGAACGGGTCTTTACTCCAATGGGCATCACAAAAGTTTTCTGGGAAACAAGCCCCAGAGGACTTACAAAAGGCGGATGGGGGATGTTCATAACAGAAGAAGATGCGGCAAAACTCGGTCTTCTTTATATGAATTATGGTAAGTGGAACGGCATGCAGCTGATATCCGGCGATTGGGTCAGAGCGTCAACTACAAGACAGATAGATACCGGCAGTGACGAGAACCCCGAATACGGCTATCATGTATGGATGGACTGCAGACCTGATTCATTCTGTTACAACGGTATGCTGGGTCAAAACGTTCATTGTTACAGAGATATCGATATGATAATCGTGACTAACGCCGGCAATGAAGAAGTATTCCAGAGCGGCAACATGACATCTATCCTGAGAAAATATATCAGTGAGCCGTATCATCCATCTGACATGCCTCTTCCAAAAAACAGTCTGACTGCTGCCAGGCTCAGGGACTGCAAAGGAATGTGCGAAAGGAGCCTTGTTCTGCAGACTCCGATAATCCGCGGCGGATGGGGACGCGGTCATGATGGCAGTGTAAGACCCATAAGCAGCGAACAATCATATAAGGAATTTATAAACAAAATTGACGGGACATCCTGGAAAATGGAGCAGACAGGTATAGGTCTTTTCCCGCTTATCATGCAGGTAGTGCATAACAATTACACAAATGGAATATCGGCCCTTAAATTTCGCAGGGATAAAGGTATCCTCCATATTGATTTTACAGAAGGACAACAGATTCATTCCCTTCCTGTAGGCTTCACCAAGGGGAGACATACACAGATCAATATGAACGGGGAGGAATATCTGGCAGGTGTGACCGGACGGTTCTCCAGCAATGAGGATGATATCCCTGTTCTGTCACTTCGTATTGCCTTTATTGAGGAGGCGACAGAAAGACAACTACGTATTTATTTCACTGATGATGACACGATTGAACTTCACTGGAATGAATCTCCCGGAGACGTTATCATAACAGACACTATCGAAATGATCACAGTTGGTTCCGGGAACACCAATCCGCTGATAACTCAGCTGGTCGGCAAAATGAACCCTGAAGTAATGAGCCGCGCGATGCAGAATACTATTGAACCTGTAGTAAAGGCAAAACTGATGGTGTGATCCATTAGCAGACAAAAATCCTGAGGAGAATTGTCTATGAACGAAGATGTCATGAAATGTGTTTCAGCGATACGCAATATAACAGAATTCAAACCAAAAATCGCACTGGTCCTCGGTTCAGGGCTAGGCAATATCTCATCAAAGATCAAAGTCGCGCAGGAGATTTCCTATCATGATATCCCCGGCTTTCCGGTTTCAACGGCTCCCGGCCATAAAGGGAGTTTTATAATGGGATACATCGAAGATACCCCTGTTATTTGTATGAACGGCAGAGTCCATTTTTATGAAGGATATTCTATTGAAGAAGTTGTGCTGCCTGTCCGCGTCATGCATGCTCTCGGAGCAGAAATATTGTTTCTGACTAACGCCGCCGGCGGAACCAAATCAGATTACAGGCCGGGTGATCTTGCAATGATAACAGATCATATTTCTTTATTTGCGCGCAATCCGCTCATAGGTCCTAATGATAATGACGAAGGACCCAGATTTTCAGATATGTCACATGCTTATGACACGGACCTGCAGAAAATACTGCTGGATACCGCTTCAGAATGCGGCATTGAACTCAAAACAGGTGTCTATGTGCAATTGACCGGTCCTTCTTTCGAAACACCAGCGGAAATCAGAATGTTAAAGGCTCTCGGTTGTGATCTTGTTGGAATGAGTACAGTAATGGAGTGTATTGCCGCAAGACACATGGGCATGCGAGTATGCGGGATTTCACTGGTCAGCAACCTGGCTGCCGGAATATCACAGAATCTGCTGTCATCTGAAGAAGTGGAAGAGAACGGAAAAGCAGCCGGCCCCGCTATGTCAAGACTCATAATTGAGTCAGTAAAAAAGATGTCATAATACAAGCATAAAACAATATCTCGTCACAGGGAGATATGATGAACATCAGATTTTACAATGCAAAGATACTCACAATGAACGGAGATATGCCTGTCTTTGACGGTGAATTATGGACAGAAGATTCCAGGATCATCTATGTAGGCGATGGAAGTAATCTCGATGAATACTACAAAAGAACCGGAAGAAGTGCGATAATATGGGGCCGTGAAATAGACTGTAAAGGTAATCTCATCATGCCCGGCTTTAAGAACTGCCACACTCACAGTGCAATGACCTTTCTCCGCTCACATGCTGACGACCTTCCATTGCAGGACTGGCTTAATAATCAGGTCTTCCCTTATGAGGCAAAACTTTCACCCGAAGATATATGCGAATTCACAAGGATAGCAATACTGGAATATCTTACTGGCGGTATTACGGGGATCATGGAGATGTACCTGACGCCTGAATCCATAGCAAAATGCTGCCTCGAAATGGGTATGCGTGTCACGCAGGTAGGTGGAGTCAATAATTTCTCTCAATCCCCCGAGCTTATTGACAAGTGGATGGAAGAGCTGAACGGCAAAAATGACCTCACCTCTTTCAGCGTCGGTTTCCACGCAGAATACACATGTTCACTTGAACTTCTTAAGAAAATCGCCGATATTTCGCATAAATACAGATCACCTGTATTCACCCATATACAGGAAACAAAATCAGAGACTGACGGTTGCATAGAGCGCTACGGCAAAACACCTGTCGCACTTTTCAATGATCTTGGAATGTTCGATTACGGCGGAGCCGGTTATCACCTTGTATGGACCAATGATGAAGACCGCAGGATAATGAAAGAGAAACATGTTTCAGTTGTAACCAACCCCGGTTCCAATTCAAAACTTGCAAGTGGAATAGCTCCCATAACAGAATACCTCAATGACGGAATACCTGTTGCGATCGGGACCGATGGTCCGGCCAGCAATAACTGTCTCGATATGTTCCGTGAAATGTTCCTTGTAACTGCACTGGCCAAGCTCAAAACAAATGATGCAGCGGCTGTTCCTGCAACAGAAGTCCTTAAAATGGCTACATATAACGGAGCACATGTTATGTGCACACCTGATGCTGATTGTCTTGCAGAAGGCAAGCTGGCTGACATTATCATGATCGATATGAATCAGCCCAACATGCAGCCTGTCTGGAATATTGAGAATAACATAGTCTATTCGGGCAGTAAGAGCGATATAATGATGACCATGATCGCCGGCGTGATACGTTATGATACCTTTGACGGGTTCCAGAGATTCAATGTCGGGAAAGAAGTATCTGATATTTACCGCGACTGCGATTCAATAAGAAAAAGGATATTTAACTTATAAATGAATAATGGATCATATTACAGTGGTCTTACTTTTATACTGCTGATAGTCGTATTTATGCTCATTTTGTTTATCAGCGGTATCCGGGACCAGAAGAAGAAAACAGCGTTTTTCCGCTCAAAACTGAAGACAGATTTCGGACAACTTCCTGCGGCATTTGAAAAATCGGCTGACTCGCCTTCAGGCAGCAGTCTTTCTTCTGATGATATCAGACGCATATCAGGTTATTATCGTTTTCATAAAAATGCACATTGTATAGATGATATCAGCTGGAACGACCTTGACCTTGAGCGATTGTATGAAAGGATCGACTACACACAAAGCTCGGCAGGAGAACAATATCTGTACTGGCAGCTGCGCACCCCGGCCCTGTCTTTTTCATCTGCAAAACTTCCTGACAAGGCTATTTCGTCTATAGCCGAAAAAGATGAGCTTCGATGCAATTATCAGTGTGAACTACATGAGCTTGGTAAAGCTGGAAAATACTCTGTTTATGACAGTCTGTTGGAAGCCCGGAACTACGAGAGCAAAGGAAACATCGCCAATTATCTTGCTATTGCCTTCTTTATACTTTCGATAGTGATCCTTTTTGTCCAGACGCAGATCGGTGTGCTCCTTCTTATAACAGCAATAGCGGTCAATACGATATCTTATTATCGCGAAAAGGCCGGAATAGATTCTTATCTTTCCACTTTCAGATATCTGCTCCGCATACTCA
>JAAZDA010000345.1 GCA_012512995.1 Clostridiales bacterium
ATACTGATCGCTCTCATTCAGGACTAACACCTGCCTGAATCCGGCCTCCGCTATCCTTCCACAATATTCGGATTCTGCTATCACAAGCACCGCTGTATTCTCATGATCCATACTGGAGAGCATTTTTTCGACGCTGAAAAAGGCGCATACTTCATATGGCAGTTCCTTTCTCTTGAGATACTCCATAAGATGGAGCGTGTAACTTTGTTCGTCGTCGCAGACAACAATACTTGCTGTATTCATTTCAGAAAATTCCCCCGATGTGTAGTAAGAAAGCAATGCCTATAGGCAGTGCCATGTGAATGCTGATGTGACCATAAGAATTGGGAAGGCGGCCGCTGCCACAGATCCTTACGTTGTCTGCACAAGACCATGCGATGACCAGCAGCGAGAAACCGCCCCCGATTAGAAAAGATATGACCAGACAATAAATGAAATCCGAAAAGCTGAAGAAAACAGCAAGAACAGACAGAAATTTAATGTCTCCGGCGCCAATCCCTCCAATGATCCACATTGGGTAAAGAAACGCCATGACAAAACAAGATGCAGCAAGAGCTGCGATTGCTTTTTCCACCCCTCCGGAAATAAAGACCTGAAACAATCCTACAGCAAGCATCGGGACAAGCCAAAGATTATATATTCTGCCTTTCGCCGAATCACTCGCCATAGCCCCTGTAATAAACAGGATCAGGACAGGTATTGTATTCTCAATCTGGATCTCCTCCCTTCTATGCCAGAAACAGACTTAACAAAATAAACCTCAGCCCGTTCTTTTTTCAGACTGATATAACTAAACAGATCGTTGTGATTATTCTGACCGGAACCGGTCATGATCGGTACAAAGTCCACATTTCTGCGGTTTATTATGATCTCTTCGTTCCGAATGTGTTAACCCCTGGCGTGGTATCCGACGGATACACTTGAACCGCACTTGGGGTGCATGTATGACTATACAGGATGCCCCCTGGCAAAAGCAAGTACTACTTCACTTAAACAGCTATTTTAGTTGTTTCGTTGTGAACTTTTAAAATTGTTCACAAAAATCATCTTTCAATTTCATGTAACATTTCCGATAACTTTGCATATGTTCACTGACATAAATGCGCCTGACGGTCAGGCAATATTTCCCTGCCCTGTCAAACGCATTAAATCGTATATCATCTTCGTTTTGTCATAAATCGGAAATTCAGATCTTTTTTCCTATCAAAACATCCTTTGCGCCAATCGTGATTTCCACCGTAGAATCATGAGTCTTATCGCTCAGCAGATCACGCACTGCGTAAGGCAGCACCACTTTCTGCTCTTCATCAGAATTATTGAGTGCGAAAACAAAGCTTCCTTTTTCGTTTGAACGCTCCGTCACTTCAACGCAATCCGGCGCATCAGCAAGCTTTGTGATCCCGTTTTTCGCACAGATCTCTCCGAGAAAATCTACATAGAATTTTCTGTCAGATCTCGTGCCGACGTAGTATGCTTCTCCATCTCCGGATTTGTTTCCGGTCACGACCGGCATACCCTTGTAGAAATCGCTTTCATACACAGCGAGCGCCTTCGCGCCCTCAAGATGCATAAGGTCACATACAATACTGCACTCATGACGCTTACCTTCATATACAAAACTATTCGATGAGCCTGGCACCAGCGCATCGCTCTCCTCGACCCATATCCCGAGAATATCGCGCCACGGTGCGGGATACCCGCCAAGATATATTCTGTCATTTCTGTCTGCAATACCACTGAAATACGACGTGACAAAATTCCCGCCGGCTTTCACGAACGCCTCAAGTTTTGACGCAAATCCTTCTTCGCTCATGTAAAGCATCGGTGCCAGCACGACCTTGTACTGCGACATATCATCAGCCGTGCCGATTATATCCACCGGAATATGCAGATCAGAAAAGCCCTTATACCATGTGTGTATTTCATCAAGATAATTAAGATCCACCGACGGTCCCGCAGAAAGTTCTGTTGCCCACCAGTTCTCAAAATCGAAAACGATTGCCGCCTTTGCCTTCGCCACAGCTCCCAGGGTTGCATCACCGAGTTTTACAAGTTCAGCGCCAAGCTCCTTCATTTCCCTGAATACTCTCGTCTCATCCGTCCCGGCATGATCAATAAGTGCGCTGTGCGACTTCTCACAGGCCCCGATGCTCCTCCTCATCTGAAAGAACATCACCGTGTCCGCGCCGTGAGCCACCGCCTGATAACTCCACAGCCTCATGACTCCGGGGCGCTTCAACGCACAATATGGATGCCAGTTCGAAACCCCCGGCGTCTGCTCAATAAGCGAAAATGACTCTCCACCGCCGATTCCGCGCATCAGGTCGTGCCAGAATGACGTATCCGATTCCGGCGAACCAAATTTCGGATAGTTATCCCATGCGACAAAATCCACATGTTTTGCCCATTCCTTATAATCGAACTGCTCAAAACCTCCCATGAAATTCGTTGTCACAGGGGTGTCAGGCATGTATTTTTTAATCGCAGCCTTCTCGATGTCAAAACATTCGAGGAAGCTCTCACTCATAAATCTCCTGTAATCTATCGACATTCCCTGGAAATTTGACTTTACCTGCCATTCTTCCCCGCCAAAATGGAATTCCTCTGAGAGGAGATCTGGCAAAACAATTTCATCAAAGTCGTAATATGTATGTCCCCAGAATGACGTATTCCACGCCTTATTCACAGCATCAAGCGACTTATATCTGACTTTCAGCCATTCGCGGAATTTCTTCGTGCATGTATCGCAGTAGCAGTACCCACAGTATTCATTGGAAACGTGCCACGCCACAAGATTGTCGTAATCCTTGTACCTCTGCGCGAGCTTTCCGGCCATCGCAGCATAGAATTTCCTGAGAATGGGCGAATTGGGACACATGTTTTGCCTGCCGCCGAAGTGGCGTCTCGTGCCACCCGCTTCAGTCTTCAGCGTCTCAGGATATTTCTTCGCCATCCACGCGGGCTCAGCAGCGGTCGGGGTCGCCATCACGACCTTGAGACCATGATCTGTCACCATCTTCATGATCCTGTCGAGTTTTTCAAAGTTATAAACGTCATCTGACGGCTGCAGCGCCGCCCAGCTGGAAACATCCAGCGTCACGACATCGACATGCGCCTCTTCAAAAAGCTTCATGTCCTCATCCCATACTTCTTCCGGCCATTGCTCCGGATTGTAATCGCCACCAAAAAGCATCTTGTTAACGCCAAGTAACTTCAATTTTTGATCCTCCGAAAATATTTGTTTTGTCTGCTCTGATAATGATATATGAATTGCTCATCAAGCGAAAACATCAATATCATACTAATTGCTTCGCATTTTTATTGCAACGACGAAAGTTTTTCAACCCTGCCTATTGACAATCTTATCTGTAACTGATATGTTTACAGCATAAGGTGTAACCAATCCTGTTACAGATGCTTGTCCACAACTAACACGACAACATTCAAAAGAAAGCATGAGGTCAGAAATGAGAAAAGGGATCACGGGAATTATAATTGCGGCAATCATCGCCGTAATCGGCATCACTGTATACCGCTCAATGCCCGGAAAGAACGCCGGTCAGTCAGCATCCGGGAACGCTATGTCTGTTATGGCAGCAGAAAATGATTCGACAATGAACGACAGTTCTGAGCCTTCAACTGTCAACAAAGTAAGTGCCGACACCGTCGCATGTTCAGACTGCGACGCTTCTTTCCGGATCATCACGGCTAAGGAAGCCAAAAAGATGATTGATGAAGAGGAAGTCACGATCGTAGATGTACGCAGACAGGATGAGTACGACAATGGTCACATCAAGGATGCGATCCTCGTTCCAAACGAATCGATCAAAGACACTGCTCCCGAGGATCTGCCGGACAAAGACGCTACGATCCTTGTCTACTGCCGCACCGGCATCCGTGCTAAGGAAGCATCCGGCAAACTCGCAGATCTCGGATATACAAATGTCTACGATATTGGCGGCATTGTAGACTGGCCTTACGAAACTGAGAAATGAGGTACTAATATATGAACAGTGATTTTTGCGTAGCAGTACATGCATTCGTATATCTTAACCACCACAGCGGCAAAACATGTTCGAGCAAAGAACTTGCCACTAATATCTGCACTAACCCCGCAAGGGTCAGAAAGATACTCGCCATGTTCAAGGACTGCACTTTCATAACAACGATCGAATCGGGGCCTAACAGCGGTTACCAGTTCACCGGTGATCCTGACAAAATCACACTCTCCGACATCGCTTCTATTATGAAGATAGATTTCGTAGAGCCCGGCTGGCGCAGCGGAGACACAGACATGGACTGCCTGATATCGTCCGGGATGGGCAATCTCATGGACGGAATCTTCAGTGACCTCAACAAAGACTGTTATTCTAAACTAAGTGACATATCTGTGTCCGATATCGAGCGCAGAATATTCGGTACAACAAAAAATCAGGAGGCAAATCATGAAAGCAGTTAAGAATCTCATCATCGGTTTCGGCAAGGGCGGCAAAACACTCGCGGGCGCGCTATCATCTGCGGGCGAAAGTGTTTTGCTGGTGGAAGCATCAGACAAAATGTTCGGCGGGACCTGCATAAATGTCGCGTGTATTCCAAGCAAATCAATGGAATTCAGCGCTCGCCATGGCAAGGATCAGGGTGGCGATTACGAGGAGAAAGCCGCGCGTTATAAAAAGGCCGTTGAAGAAAAGAACAATCTCACAGCAGCCCTCCGCAGCAAGAACTACGACAAAGTCATCGGCGCAGGTGCGCAGGTCATTGTCGGGGCAGCATCATTCGTCGACTCTACACATGTTTTGATCAAACTTCAGGATGGAAGCAAGGAAACCGTTCAGGCGGATCGCATCTTCATCAACACCGGCGCGAGACCTTTTATCCCTCCGATAGCAGGTCTTAAAGAAAGCCATTACGCATATACCAGCGAGCAGCTCCTGTCGCTCGAAAAACTCCCACGCCATCTTGTAATAATCGGCGGCGGTTACATCGGGCTTGAGTTTGCCTCATTCTTCCGCAATTTCGGATCGGAAGTGACGATAATCCAGGACAGCGACGCATTCATTCCCCGTGAAGACGAAGAAATTTCGGCAGCAGTTCTGTCAAGCCTGGAAGACCGCGGCATCACTGTTCTGCGCAACGCCAAAACGCAGAAGGTCGAGGACAATTCCGACGGCGAAAACGCAACACTTACACTGGATACCCCGGACGGCATGAAGCAGCTCAATGCAGATGCGATCCTCGTCGCGACTGGACGCAGGCCCAATGTACAGGGACTGAATCTCGAGGCGGCAGGCGTCGAACTCACGGAGCGCGGAGCCGTCAGAACTGATGAACATCTGCAGACAACTGCACCGAACATCTGGGCAATGGGTGATGTCGTCGGAGGCCTCCAGTTCACATACATATCGCTCGACGATTTCCGGATTGTCCGCTCAGAGCTCCTCGGCGATGGCTCGAGAACAACGAAGAACCGCGGAGAAGTGCCGTACAGTGTTTTCCTTGATCCGCCATTTTCCCGCGTTGGTATGAGCGAGGCTGAGGCAGAAAAGGCCGGCTACAACGTAAAGAT
>JAAZDA010000346.1 GCA_012512995.1 Clostridiales bacterium
GCCGCAGGGTACGCGTGCTGGATCCTCAGGATCCTTATGAGGGAACGGCTGATGGAATAGACCAGACAGGGGCTCTGCTTGTTAATGTAAAGACCCCGGATGGTGATACAGAAATCCGCAAGGTAGCGTGGGGAGAGGTTTCAGTGAGAGGCGTAGAGGGATATGTCTGAAAATATGAATGATAAAGATGAGCATCTCAACGTTCGCGTTGTTCTCTGTGCCGCGAGTTCTTATGATAAAAAATACTACTTTAACAGGACTTTCGCGGGGCTGCCTGACAGTGTCAAAGATGAGCTCCATATCCTCTGTGTGCTCTTTACTGAAGACATCGGGGGAATCTTCACTATTGTTTTCACTCCTGAAGGAGATGTCGAGATAGAGACGCAGTGTGAAGAGGGCGATCTTATGTATGACGATATAGGCTGCGGACTCATGATAAAGGAAGTGCGAAAGAAGAAGCAGGAGCTGTTTTCGTCACTGTCTATCTACTACAAAGTAAAGATCCTTCATCAGGATCCCGGGAGTCTCCTGGATCAGGAAGATGAAGATGGGGTCAATAAATGACGTCTGTTCTGGAACCGCTCGTAATAAAGGGGCGCGTGAAAAATGTGACCATTCCGGGAAGACTCATACTGGCGCCAATGGCGGGGGTGAGTGATCTTCCGTTCCGCATTCTGTGCAAAGAGCAGGGCGCGGATCTTGTCTGCATGGAAATGATAAGCGCAAAAGCCATAACATATGGCAATCGCAATACCATGGAACTAATGCGGACTGTTCCGGAGGAAGCGCCTGTTTCTCTTCAGCTTTTCGGGCACGAACCCGGAGTTATGGCAGAGGCGATAGATATTCTCGAACATGACGACAGAGTTTGTTTTGACTTACTTGATATAAATATGGGCTGCCCCGTGCAGAAGATTGTAAATAACGGCGAAGGATCGGCGCTCATGAAGGATCCACAGCTTATAGAAAAGATTGTGAGCGCAGCGGTGGAGCATAGTTCACGCCCTGTGACAGTCAAGATGCGCACCGGTTTCACGTCAGATAAACTGAACGTCCTTGATTGCGCGATTGCGGCAGAGGCGGGCGGCGCATCAGCAGTTGCTGTCCATGGAAGGACGAGGCCGCAGATGTACAGCGGTGCGGCTGACCTTGCAAAGATCGCTGAGGTCAAGGCAAAACTCGGCATTTCCGTGTTTGGAAACGGGGATGTAAGGGATGGCGAGTCGGCGCTGCGGATGTTCAATGAGACAGGGTGTGATGCAGTCATGATAGGACGCGCCGCAGAGGGTGATCCGTGGGTTTTTGCGAGGATCAGGGAATACCTTTGCAAGAGCGAAAACTCAGCGCAACAGGCATGTACAGTCAGTGTTATGCCTGATTTTGTAAGCGAAGCGCCCTCACCTTCATCGCGGGAAGTCCGTGAAATGATACTGCGGCATGCGGCGCTTCAGGAGAAGTATAAGGCGCCGGCAATCGCCATGCAGGAAATGAGAAAGCACGTTGCGTGGTATATCAAAGGCTTCCCGGGAGCTTCGAAGATCCGCGGCGAGGTCAACAGTATTGAAACTATGGAAGACCTCAGAAACTTGCTGGATAAGTACTTTAAGAGATGAGGATTATATGGATCGCAGGAAAAAAGCCTTTTACATATTATCGCTGAGCGCATGCATCATTTTCTATCTGATCTTTGCGCTTGTCGATGGTCCTGTGATCTGTGTGGATTCACAGAGCTACATTTCAATGGATATCACAAGGGAACCGCTATATCCAGCATTTCTGGCGCTTCTTCGCATGGTGCCCGGAGCTACTGCGGATTTTGCCGGGATTCCTGCATATCTTTATATCGCCGTCTATATTCAGAGCATAGTATGGGGCTTTGCCACATGGCTTCTCGGCAAAACCGCCGGAGAGATCTATGCGGGAATTGTCTGCAGGTCTGACAAAAGTACAGAATCATTTATGAGCTTCGGAAAGCATGATTTCAGGGGCGCTCTTATTTCATGCGCAGCCATGCTGATCCAGGCATCTGTTTCGCTGCTAAATCGTTTTGCCGCATCGCGCGGATCTATGTATTCAGAGTGCATCATGACTGAAAGTCTAGCTATGCCGGTCTTTATTATCTTCTCATTGGAGTTGTACAAATATTATTCATTGGTAGCAAGTGAGCGCTGTACCGGTCAATCGGGCAACTGTGACCATGATCCATCGGACAGCTGTGACCATGGCTCATCAGGCAACTGTGATCATGGCTCATCGGGCAGCTGTAATCATGACCCATCGGGCAGCTGTGACCATGACCCACAGCGATTGAAGACAAGGGAAGGAAAGTGTTTTGCCGCGCTTATTATCCTTGCGATAATCATGATAGACCTGCGCAAGCAGATGATGGTCGTCGTGGTGATCTGGGCTGCGATGTCGGTTTTGTATGATCTATTCATGAAAGGCAGGAGTCCCCGTAGGTTCCTGAAGACAATTATCGCGATAGCCGCGGTAATGTTGATTTCGAGCGGTGTGGACCGCACATATAATTATATTGTCCGCGGCGCCTTTATCGAGCATGCAGGAAATTATATGGGGCAGTTATGTACACTTGTTTATTCTTCTGACAGCGGCGATGCAGAGTTGTTTGACAAGTACGGAGATGAAGAGACAAAGGCTCTTTACGTTGAAATCATTTCAGAGAGCGAGTCGCAGGGGCTCACGATTGGCAGTGCTCCGACTGATGGCAGCTGGATCGATCTCGAGGATCACTTCGCAGAAAGCTATGACGTCATAGGTTACGACATTATCAATCCTGTTGTTCAGGAATACATCATGGACACGTACGGTTACGGCGAAGTGGACGAATTCCTCTGCTATGACAGGCTCATGAGCAGGATGTGCTCTGTTCTCCGTCATCAGGATAAGGGGGATATCCTGCGTGTGTACGGGGTGAACTTCCTGACAGCCATCACGGATTCAAATGCCCGTGTCATGACTCTTGGACTTCAGATTTCAGTTGCCATGTACGTGCTGTTCCTGGCATTGTATGTGGTCTGCAGGGTGCGGGACAATTTGCTTATGCGCCGGGGCATGACTGATGGAACCTTTGACAATGGCAATTGCTGCAAACCGGACTTTAGTGCACAGATGTCAGAGGATGCGGAAGAACCTGATGGAACCTTTGTTGACATCAGGCCAAATGCTGTCTTTGTCTTTGCAGAGGTGTCTCTCGGAGGCATCATTATCAATTCGCTGGTCGTGTCAGCTGTGATCTTCCCGCAGGCAAGATACATGATATATGGCATGGGACTCTTCTACACAGCGCTTATGTTGTTGATTATCGGGAACGTTAGACTGATTCGGTCAATGCAAAGGCCACAGACCATTGGAATGACCCAAATCTCGCCAAACTCGCCAGAATAGATGAATGACTTGTTGCCACAGTCTTGAGGCTTCATCCGAACCTCACCAAACAAGTCAGGATGGATGAATTGCCTGTGAACAGTTACTTAGACAGAACAAGAATGCTCCATGAGTTCATGCGAATGATGTGCCCGGACATGATTTATGATAAAATCAGTGCAGGTGTCAGCGTCACGCAGGCACGGGCAGGCAAACCGCAAAGCCAAAAGGCGCACCGGGCAGGCAAACCGCAAAGCCAAAAGGCACGCCGGGCAGCCAAAAGAGTCACACGGAAAGGATCAGTTCAAACTAATGAGTTATGAAAATCTTAAGTTCCCCGAGAACAGCGTATTCCTCATCACAGGAGGTGCAGGCTTCATAGGCTCCAACATCTGCGAGGCACTGCTGAAAATGGGATATAC
>JAAZDA010000347.1 GCA_012512995.1 Clostridiales bacterium
ATTCTGCATTTGCTGATGCTGAAACCATAGCGCTTCTTATAAATTCTCTTCAGAGTGCCGGACTTGCAGATTTCAGGATCAGCATTGGAAATGCAGGATATTTTCGCGGGATCTGTGAAAACGCAGGAATAGATGAGGAGACTGAGTTTTCACTTAGAGAGTTTATTTCCGGTAAGAATTTCTTTGCGGCAGAAAAACTTCTCGAGGAATCCGGGGCAGGCAGGGAAGTCAGCAGGAATCTTCTGGGAATCACTGAGCTCATCGGTTCGCAGGACGCTCTTGAAAGAGCGGAAGAATACGCAGACAATGAAACGTCAATGGCAGCCGTAAAGAGACTCAGGGATGTTTACGAAGTGCTGGGACAGTACGGCCTTGAAAAGTTCGTCAGTTTTGACCTGTCTATGCTCAGTAAATACAATTATTATACGGGCATAATTTTCAAAGGATTCACATATGGTGTAGGCGATGTGATAGCGACAGGCGGAAGGTATGACGATCTTATCGGCCGCTTCGGAAAGAATTCTCCTGCCGTAGGCTTCATGATACCTGTTGATGCACTGCTGGAAGCCATGAGTCGTCAGAAAATAAATGTGGAACTGCCGGAGAAAGCGACTGTCATAAAGTACAATGAAGAGGATTATAAGAAAAAGCTTAAGAAGGCACAGGAACTGCGGTCAGAAGGCAAGTCAGTCCGCATGATGCCGGAATAATAACGGAGACAACTATGGAAAAGAAGTATCTGACGGTGGCTCTTACCAAGGGGCGTCTCGCCGACAAAACTCTGGATCTTTTTGAAAAAATCGGGATAACTGTCGATGAGATGAAGGACAAAGGAACAAGGAAGCTGATCTTCACGAATGAAGAGACGGGACTTCGTTTCTTTCTGGCCAAGGGACCTGATGTTCCGACTTATGTTGAATACGGGGCAGCGGATATAGGCGTTGTGGGTTCTGACATAATCATGGAAGAAAAAAGGCGTGTGTATGAGGTGCTTGATCTTGGATTCGGAAAATGCAGGATGTGCGTCTGCGGTCCTGCTGAAGCAGGGGAACTTTTGAAGCATCACGAGATGATACGTGTCGCATCCAAGTATCCAAACATCGCCCGCGATTATTTTTATAATATCAAGCAGCAGACGGTCGATATAATAAAGCTCAACGGATCTGTCGAACTGGGACCCATAGTCGGACTTTCGGATGTCATAGTAGATATTGTTGAGACGGGTTCCACGCTCAAAGAGAATGGTCTCAAAGTTCTTGAAGAGGTCTGCCCGCTGTCAGCCAGAATGATCGTCAATCAGGTATCGATGCAGATGGACACTGAACGCATCAGTAAACTCATCACTGATATAAGAGAACAATTGTGAAATAACGCACCGGCAGGAAAGGCAATTATGAGAATCATAAAACTTACGGATGAAGAGCAGGATAAGGCACTTGCAGAGCTTCTCAAACGAAGCCCGGTAAACTACACGGAATATGAGAAAACGGTAGGCGACATTATTTCAGATGTCAGAATGAACGGGGACAGTGCGCTGCTTCGGTTAGAGAAAAAATTTGACAAGTGCGATCTTGACGCAGAGTCAATCCGTGTAAATGATGAAGAGATCGCTGAGGCATACAAAGAACTTGACCCGGCATTCCTGGATGTCATTAACAAGGCCTCCGAAAACATCAGAAGTTATCACAGCAAACAGGTGCAGCAGAGCTGGATAACAACAAGCCCTGACGGAGTTATTCTCGGTCAGAAGATCACACCTATTGCCATATCCGGATGCTATGTTCCCGGCGGAAGGGCAGTATATCCTTCCAGCGTGCTCATGAATGTCATCCCGGCGAAGGTGGCGGGTGTTGAACGCATAATTGTCTGCACACCTCCAAACGCGCAGGGAAAGGCTCCTGCGGGCACTATAGTCGCCGCTGATATAGCAGGCGCTGACGAAATATATAAAGTCGGCGGTGCTCAGGCAATAGCAGCAATGGCATTCGGGACGGAGAGCATTCCCAGAGTTGATAAGATCACAGGCCCCGGCAATATGTATGTGGCTCTCGCAAAGAAAGCATGTTTCGGATACACAGGCATAGATTCAGTGGCAGGACCGAGCGAAATACTTGTTTTGGCTGATGATACGGCGAACCCGCGCTTTGTGGCAGCAGATCTCCTGAGCCAGGCGGAACATGATCCTCTTGCCAGTGCAATATTGTTGACAACTAGCGACAGGCTGGCACACGCTGTTTCGGATGAGATAGATAAGTTCATGAAGACGCTGTCAAGAGCTGAGATAATACAGCAGTCACTGGATAATTACGGATATCTCTTCGTGGGTGACACGATGGATCAGCTCATAGATGCGGCAAACGCAATAGCGTCGGAACATATGGAAATAATGACAGAAAATCCGTTCGAGGTCATGACTAAGATAAAGAATGCAGGAGCGATCTTCCTCGGGAGTTACAGCTCTGAGCCACTGGGGGATTATTTTGCAGGACCTAATCATATACTTCCGACTAACGGGACCGCGAGGTTCTTCTCACCGCTCGGAGTGGATCAGTTCATAAAGAAGAGTAGCATTATTTCGTATTCAAAGGATGCTCTTTCAAAGGTGGAAGGGGATATCGAGCTCTTCGCTGAGAATGAGGGACTTACGGCACACGCAAATTCGATTAAAGTCAGATTTGATAATGAATGATCTGAGCCGGGAGGCTCTGTTACGGAGGCGGGTATGAGGACTGCAAAGATAACAAGGAAGACCGGCGAGACTGATATAAAGCTTAAGCTAAATCTTGACGGACAGGGAAAAGCTGAAACAGACACAGGAATAGGCTTTTTTGATCATATGATTGATGCGTTTGCAAGACACGGGATGTTTGATGTCGATCTCAAGGTAAAAGGTGATCTTAACGTTGACGGTCATCACAGCGTTGAGGATACCGGGATCGTGCTCGGTGAAGCAATACGCAAGGCTGTCGGAGACAAGAAGGGAATCAGCAGATACGGATATTTCGTACTGCCGATGGACGAGGCCCTTGTTGTCTGTGCTATTGATCTGTGCGGCAGACCATATTATGTCAGCGATGCCAGATTTCCCTCGGGGATGGTCGGAGATTTTGACACAGAGCTTGTAAATGAATTCTTCTATGCGGTATCATATTCTGGCGCAATGAATCTGCACTTCCGTGTTCTTTCAGGTAACAACACACACCATATCATTGAGGCAATGTTCAAAGCTTTTTCAAAAGCCCTTGATATGGCTGTAAGCGTGGACCCGAGGATAACTGATGTGCTCAGCACCAAAGGTGTTTTGGAATAAGGGGTTTTGACAATGACTGACAACAAAAAGTACAAGAAATTCATACCGTGTATTACATTGCTTCGTGGAAATGCAGTAAGAGGGTTGAAGGACGATACAATTGTTTCGACTGATCCGACGGCTCTGGCCAAAACATATGCACACGCAAATATTGATGCCATCATAGTCTTTGACAGGTCGGCTGACGGGAGCGACGCCGAGCATGATGCCGCGATAGAGCAGATAAGAGAAATATCGGCTGCAGTGCATGTCCCGGTCATCGGAGCCGGGCACATAAATCGCATGGAGGATGTCAAAAAGCTTATATATGCAGGATGCTCATCCTGTGCACTTAATTATTCCAAACAGAGCAATATAGATCTTACAAAAGAAGTCTCGGATAAGTTCGGCAGGGACAAGATCTCAGTATGCTACAGACATACTGATGATGTGCGGAGCAATAAGGAACTGATCGAAAAGTATGTTAAGCAGATGATCCTCATTGATGCCGACGGGGTAGGTGATGTCAAGCACTTCGAGGGGATGCCGACTGTTATAGACATTCCTGATGTTTCCCTTGATAAAATAATCGAGCTTCTTGGATATGAAAGTATAGACGGAATAACAGGAAATGCGGTAAATGATAATATCGACCAGCTTTCTGATGTTAAAAAGCTGTGTTCAGACAATGGTATTGCAGTGAACAAGCCGGCTGCAGAGTACAAATGGTCTGACCTCAAAAAGGGAAGTGACGGTCTTGTTCCGGTCGTGGTCCAGGAAGACTCCACTGACCAGGTGCTCATGGTCGCATACATGAATGAAGAGTCATATAACATGACGATCCAGACCGGGGTAATGACTTATTATTCGAGAAGCAGGCAGGAACTCTGGGTAAAAGGCGAAACAAGCGGTCATTACCAGTATGTGCGTTCCATTTTTGCTGACTGCGATCTCGACACTCTGCTGGCCAAAGTGGATCAGATAGGTGCGGCCTGTCACACCGGTTCGCACTCATGTTTTTTCAACAGGGATTATCAGACTGGGGAACCCAGAAATAACCCGGAAAAGGTGCTTGAAGAGGTGTACGACGTCATACAGGATAGAAAGATCCATCCCAAAGAGGGCTCATATACAGATTATCTTTTTGAAAAAGGAATAGACAAACAGCTCAAGAAGCTTGGAGAAGAATCAACAGAGATAGTAATAGCGGCCAAAAATCCGGACAAGACAGACCTTGTCTATGAGATGGCGGATTATCTGTATCACATGATGGTCGTTATGGCAACGCGCGATGTGAGCTGGAAGGACATAACGGAAGAACTTGCAAGAAGAGAGCAGAGTAAAAAGCAGGAATCATGAGAATTGTAATAGCAGCGGAAAACGGGAAGAACCTCGGTTTCCTTTTGGACAACAGCAGACTTCTGGAGGTGTTTCCGGCTGATGACGCGCCGGGAACATTTCATGTAGGGGACATTATTCTGGGCCGGGTGCGCGATGTAGTGCCTTCATTGAAAGCCTGTTTTGTAAACATAACTATGTCAGGTGATAAACATGCGGATATGGCGGCTGGTTTTCTGCCGTTTTATGACTGCGTGGGAGTAAATGCCGTAATGAAGCCTGAAACTGTGTTGCCGGTGCAGATAACAGCCATGCCGTCCGGCTCAAAACCCTGCAGACTATCCGCAAAACTGAATATTGCCGGCAAGTACTGCGTTGTCGGGAACGGAATTTCAGGTGTGAGTATTTCGAGAAAACTTGACAACATAGTTTCGTCTTCACTGAAAGACATTGTGAGTTCATCTAAAGAAGCCGGGAGCCTCAAAGCCCACGGATTTGGCGTGATAGTCAGGACGAATGCAGGTCGTTTCGCGACAGCTGATGCAGAAGGATCAGAAAATATAGAGATCCTTCTTGGCGAGATAAGCGAACTTGATTCGCAGCTGGCAGAAATAATTGCAGATTCCAGAACAAGGGTACAGGGAACAGTTCTGTATTCCAGCCCTGGATTACTGGCGCAGAAAATAATGAATAATGAACCGGAAGAAGTCCTTATTGATGAAAGTGCCGTGAATAATTGTTTTGATCTGCATAACATTTCTATTCAAGGCGAAACAAGAAAAGTCGCTGGTTCAATGGCTGTAATGGGAATAAAAAGACAGCTGGATGAGGGACTCGCGCGAAGAGTATGGCTTAAGTCAGGCGCCTATCTTGTGATTGATCATACTGAATCCCTTACTGCTGTAGATGTCAACTCCGGCAAAGCTGTCATAAAAGGACGAAGAAATGATGATGCCGTGGCTGCAAAGATGGCGTATGATGTCAACAAAGAAGCCGCATATGAGGTGTTCAGACAGATGCGGCTGCGTAACATTTCGGGCATGATCCTTGTTGATTTCATAAATATGGACAGTGAATACACGGATAAGCTTTCTGCAATTCTGAATTCACTGGCTGATAAGGATCCTGTTCACGCGGGTTTTGTGGACTTCACCGGACTTGGACTCGCTGAAATCACCAGAAAAAAAGAAGGTCAGCGTCTTGAAGAATTAATTGTTGACACGGCGGGTGCAAAACTGTAATATAACATGGTATGTGCCGCATGGTGGGGCAGGATGACAACGTATCGTAGTAAAAAACTGTCAGGTACTGCAGTTTTCCAAAAAGAGCAGAACATTGAATGATGATATCTGCCGCCAAAGCCAGCGAGTATTCATTAAAAGGAGGTACCTTTATGTACGCGATTATTGCAACAGGAGGCAAACAGTACAAGGTTTCAGAAGGCGATGTAGTCAGAGTCGAGAAACTTGATTGTGAGCCCGGGAAAACAGTCACATTTGATCAGGTCCTTGCGATCAGTGGTGACACTCTGAAAGTGGCAGGCGATGTAGCAGGAGCAACTGTTACCGGAACTGTTATGGATCAGGGTAAAGCTAAGAAAGTAATCGTTTATAAGTACAAGCCGAAGACCGGATATCACAAGAAAAACGGTCATAGACAGGCTTATACAGCAGTCAAGATCGATAAGATCAACGCATGATCAGACAAAAGAGATGATCAGGATTCAGATAGAAAAAAACAGGAACGGAAGTTATCGTTCATTCGTCTGCAAGGGTCACGCAGATTACGCGAAGGAAGGTTCTGATGTTGTATGTGCCGGTGTTTCAGCACTGGTGATAAACACAGTAAACTGCCTTGAGGATCTGCTGGGAGAGAAGATCTCAGTGGCATTTGACGAAAAGAACGGCGGAGATATAGAATGCAGACTGCTCGATATACCTTCTGAGAAAGCTTCTTTCCTTATCGATTGCATGATCCACGGATTTGACTGGATCATCGGGCAGTACGGCAGAAAATATCTGGATTATGAAATTAAGGAGGCGTAACAATGTTAAATTTAGACCTTCAATTCTTCGCTCATAAAAAGGGACTCGGCTCTACAAAGAACGGCCGTGATTCCAATTCCAAGTGACTTGGAGCGAAAAGAGCTGACGGGCAGTTCGTAAAAGCCGGCAACATACTATACAGACAGCGCGGAACTAAGATCCATCCCGGCACTAATGTCGGAATCGGCGGGGATGATACCCTGTTCGCAAAAGCTGACGGAGTTCTGAGATATGAACGCGTAGGCAAGACCGATACAAGAGCTTCTGTCCATCCGGTCGAGGACAAGTAAGTAAAAGAGTTTTTACGGGCTTCGGACAATGCTCCGGAGCCTTTTTGTTTTGTTGGAACAGGATGTCCGGTGATCAGTAATCGCCGGCAATATGGAGATATAAAATAATGGCATTCACGGATAAAGCCAGAATAATCGTAAGCAGCGGCAAAGGTGGAAATGGGCACATTTCTTTCAGAAGAGAGAAATTTGTGCCGGCAGGAGGTCCTGACGGCGGCGATGGCGGAAACGGCGGAGATGTTATATTCGCTGTTGATGAAGGACTCAACACGCTTGAAGATTTCAGACATGCACTAAAGTTCTCTGCTGAGAACGGTGAGGATGGCGGCAAGAAAAAGTGTTCAGGAAAGTGTGGCGCGGATCTTACTCTCAAAGTTCCTGAAGGCACTGTTATAAAAGACTTTGCTACCGGAAAAGTGATCGCCGACATGTCAGGCGATTGCAAAGAATATCTTCTGCTTAAGGGCGGTCATGGTGGAAATGGCAATCAGCATTATGCAACATCAACGATGCAGGCACCGAAATATGCTCAGCCAGGACAGCCTGCGAGAACTATTGAACTGCAGCTTGAACTTAAGGTCATTGCAGATGTCGGTCTTGTAGGTTTTCCCAATGTTGGCAAATCTACATTGCTTTCAATGGTCAGCAATGCCAGACCGAAGATCGCAAATTATCATTTCACAACGCTTTCGCCTATCCTTGGTGTAGTAGATCTTGATGATGCCCAGGGTTTTGTAATGGCAGATATACCAGGGCTTATCGAGGGAGCTGCGGAAGGCATCGGACTCGGAGATGAATTCCTTGCACACATAGAGCGCACAAAGATGCTGGTACACGTTGTTGACGCGTCAGGCTCTGAAGGCCGTGATCCGATCGAAGATATTGAGGCTATCAATAAAGAACTAAATGCATACAGTATTGATCTCACGAAAAAGAAACAGGTCATAGCTGCTAACAAAACAGATATTATCCCTTCCGGTACAGATCCTGATCCGGTGCAGAGAATACGCGATAAATACGAACCTCTTGGAATCAGAGTTTTTGCAATCTCAGCAGCTACTAATTCAGGTATTCGAGAGATGCTTTATTATATCAGCGGTGAGCTTCAGAAAATGCCACGTGGCGCAAATGTCTTTGCACAGGAATATGATCCTGAAGAAGCTATTGCAAAGATTGATGACAGCTTTACGGTGGGGTATGATGAAGAAAAGGGAGAGTATGTCGTCGAGGGAGCGCGGATCGAGCGTATGCTCAACAATACGAATCTCAGCTCAGAGAAGGGCTTCCGCTTCTTCCAGAAATTCATGGAAGACAATGGAATAATAAGCATGCTGAAGGAAGAAGGACTAAGGGAAGGCGATACAGTAAGGCTCTACGGACACTCGTTCGAGTATTACGAGAGCTGAAGACCCGACACGGAGGGAACATTAAAATGGAATTATCAAGTAAGCAGAGAGCTTTTCTTATGAGCCTCGCAAATGATATAGACCCTGTCATTCAGATAGGCAAGAACGGAGTGAGTCCTGAAGCAGTGAAGTCGGCAGATGAAACATTTAATACAAGAGAACTCCTCAAGGGCTCAGTCTTGAAGACAGCACCGGATGATCCGGGAAGTACAGCGGAAATGCTCGCCGGTCGTTGCAGGGCAACTGTTGTCAAGGTCATTGGCAGAAAATTCATCCTTTATAGAAAGAATAACGACGACCCGAGGATAGAACTTCCTGAAGCGTGATCATGGAGCTTAGTATATATGAGAAAAATTGGAATCATGGGTGGGACTTTTGACCCGGTGCATCTTGGACATCTTATTATTGCAGAAGCGGCGCTTGATGCTGCCGGACTTGATGAGGTCAGGTTCATTCCATGCGGACGACCTTATTTCAAGGATGAAAGATGTGACAAAGTCTCAGACGCTGAAGACAGGCTGGAAATGTGCCGCCTTGCAGTAAATGACAACCCACGATTCACTGTATCTGATATTGAAGTGAAGCGCAGAGGCAAAACATATACATACGAAACTATGGAAGAACTTAAGGCGGAAGAGCCTGATTCGGAGTTCTCATTTATCTGCGGAGCCGACAGTGTTGTAAGCATGAGCAGCTGGTATTTACCTGAAAGGATATTCAGGACCTGCTCTATCCTGGCTGCTGTAAGGGATGACGAGACGGACAGAAAATGTTTTGACACAGAGATCAAAAAGCTGCATCATGAATATGGAGCTGATATCAGTTTACTTCCTGTGCCGAATATCGGGATATCTTCAACTGATATCAGAGAGCGGATAAAAAGCGGAAAATCTGTAAGATACCTGACAACGAATAACGTTATTGAATACATAGAAAGAAAAGGACTTTACAGATAGATGGATAAAACTGTCAGAGTTAAAATGGTAAAGGCACTTGAAAAGGAGCTGAATTACAAACGTTTTATCCATACGATGGGAGTAGCTTATACAGCTACAGCGCTTGCAATGCGCTATGGTGCTGATGTTGATAAGGCAGAGATGGCTGGTCTCCTTCATGACTGTGCAAAGTGCAAGAGCATAAATTCCATGCAGTCGATATGTAAAAAGGCAGGTGCATCCGTAAGTGACGCAGAAAAG
The DNA here is from genome assembly GCA_012512995.1 of Clostridiales bacterium. Classification (GTDB taxonomy): domain Bacteria; phylum Bacillota; class Clostridia; order Lachnospirales; family Lachnospiraceae; genus CAG-791. Next base: position 9,565 of record JAAZDA010000347.1, read on the forward strand.
AACAATCCGGCGCTTCTTCATTCGAAGGCAGGAGCAATTCTGGCAAGGACGGATTACGAAATTGAAGATAATGAAATCCTTAGTGCTATAATGTGGCATACGACCGGGAAACCTGGTATGTCGCTGCTGGATAAGATAGTTTTTATTTCTGACTACATTGAGCCGACAAGATGTACGGCTTCGCGTCTCCCGGAAGTGAGAGAGGCTGCGTTCAGGGACATCGACGAAGCACTGATAATGATACTGGAAGACATGCTGTCATATCTGAAATCCACGGGCTGTGATATAGACCCGATGACAGAAGAAACATACGAGTATTATACAAATGAAAAGAGACATGAATAATCGCGCCGATATAGAGGATCATGGCGCAATGCATGGGAGGAACATAATTTGTCTGAAAAAAGCTTATTGAAGCAGTCAAGAGAAATGGCCAAAATGGCTGTAGAAGCACTTAAGGATCACAAAGCGGAAGATATCAGGGCAATTGACATCAGCGATGTCAGTGTATTAGCAGATTATTTCATTATTGCTAATGGATCGAATCACACTCAGATTCAGGCTCTCGCAGATGCTGTTGAAGAGCAGCTCGGCAAAGCCGGACATCCGTGTAAGCAGGTGGAAGGATATGACAACGCATCATGGGTGCTCCTGGATTTCGGAGATGTTATTGTACATGTTTTTGATAAAGAGAACCGTCTTCTTTATGACATAGAGAGAATATGGCGCGATGGAAAAATGATAGATCCAGACGAGCTGTAAGTGTGAAAATCTAAAAATATGGTATTAAAAAATGCAGACCTTTGTGGTCTGCATTTTTATTACATGAGTCTGAATACTCCGAAGACTTTGCCGAGAATAACGCAATTGTCAACTATGATAGGATCCATACTGTCATTCTCGGGCTGAAGACGTATGTGATCTTTTTCTTTATAGAAACGTTTTACTGTTGCCGAATCATCAATAAGAGCAACTATTATCTCACCGTTCTGCGCCGTGCTGCAGCTGTTAACGAATATAAGATCTCCATCGAATATACCGACATTTATCATTGAATCCCCATGGACTCTTAGGGCAAATGATTCACCACGCGGTACCATGTCTGATGGAACAGGGTAGTAGCTGTCAATATTCTGCTCAGCCAGAATAGGAAGACCTGCAGCGACCTGCCCCACAACAGGAATAGAGACCATTTCAGTCCTGACCATCTGAAAACTGTCATCACAGATCTCAATTGCACGGGGCTTTGTAGGATCCCTCCTTATATATCCGTTCTTCTCAAGCGTTTCCAGATGAGAATGGACAGAAGAAGTCGATTTAAGATGAACAGCATCACAGATTTCGCGGACGGTAGGGGGATATCCGGTCCTCAGTGTCTCGGATTTTATGTATTCAAGAATTTCACTTTGCTTGGGGGTTATTCTTCCGTTCTGCATAGTTATACGTTACCTCCATATCAGAAGATGGATCATATGTTTGAATTAATAAAGTCAGTATAACAGAAGTCAGAATAAAAGCAAACATATATTCCGAAAATACGTTCGATTTGTTATTGACAATCGAATACATGTTCGATATAATTCCTCATATACAGAACGAACGTTCGGTACAGGAGGTCTCCGGTCATGGATAGAAGATATGAATACAGCAATGGCAGATATGAGTACAATTACCACAGAAGCAGAGCAATCGTTGCCAGACGTGCTGAAAAAGGCAGAAGAGCCGAAATCATACTTATTACAGCTGCTTTCTCAATACTTGCTGCAATCATTTTTGTTATATCCGGAGTCCGTTCAATAGCTTCTGAGCGCAATACAGAAACCGAATATAAATACTACAAGAGCGTAACTGTTTCTTACGGTGAAGACCTTGATGCAATAGTTGATCAGTATTACAGCCCTGATCACTATTCTGATCATGATGATTACGTTGATGAATTGTGTTCGATCAATGATGTTAAGTACAGCACAGATGGTTATGAACTGCATCCGGGAGATCATATAATAGTTGCATATTATTCAGATAATTGTATTCACTGATCGCTTTCCTGCTCTTGGTTTTTAATAATACCTGACTCATTTCTTTTGATTTCCAAATGAGCAGCCTCGGTTTTTACCTTGTCGGGAACATCTTCACGGAGCTTTACAACGTTTGCGGCGCTGCGCCTGCGATCCTCCTCAATAGCGGCATAGTGTTTCCTTGTTGTATTGACATCTTTGTGACCGAGAACATCGGCCACAAGATAAATATCACCTGTTTCACGGTAAAGACTTGTTCCATAGGTGCTACGAAGTTTATGAGGAGTGATCTTTTTGAGAGTAGTTACTCTTGAAGCATATTTCTTTACAAGGTTCTCTACAGCGCGTACAGTTAATCGCCTATCCTGAAGTGAAAGGAATAGTGCATTTTCATTTCCAGTTACAGGAATTACCTTTTCTCTTTGCTTGAGATATTCTTTCAGAGCTTTTTCTACTTCGTCTCCGAAATACACGACCGCTTCATACCCGCCCTTGCGGTGGATTTTGATTCCGTTTTCGTTGAAATCTATATCCTGAATATCAAGTCCGACACATTCGGAAACACGGATGCCAGTTCCGAGCATCAGCGTAAGGATAGCAATATCACGGATCCTGGTTCGCTCGTGGAAAGCCAGTTCATGTTTTGTGAGAGAGGCACCGGAGTCGACCTGATCGAGTAGAATAGCGACTTCATCTGGTTCAAGTCTGATTATTGCTTTTTCATGTTGCTTGGGAAGCGGTATCTTTTCGGCCACATCTTCATCTATCTGTTCTGAGCAGTAGAAATAGTGAAACATTTTGCGAATAGTTGACAGCTTTCTTGCTTTACCACGTTCATCATTTGTTATGATCTTGCCGTCTTTTTTATAATATGTGCAGTATTCAAGGTATTCTTCTATATCTTCCTTTTGAATATATTTGAGAATATCTATGGAGTAATCAGTGATTTCCTGCTTTTTGCATGCTGGATTAGTGTTATGAAGAAACTCAAAGAAAACACGGAGATCATAGGCGTAAGCAAGTCTGGTACGTGGAAGAGTGTTCTGCTCGATCCCACGGAAAAACTGGCGGCAGAAGCGAGGAAGTGTATCGAGAACTGCGCGCATCCTGAGAGTGTTCTCTCTGTCTTTTTCTTCATAATATTTATCAGTCTGTCCCTGCATCAATGCCACCAATACGAGAATAAATGTGCTAAAATGTATTATCTTTGAATATATTGATATAAGGGTCAAAAGTACATTCTGCGTTTCTGCTTGCAGAAAAAGCAGAATGTACTTGGGACCCGTCCCACACTCGGAAGTAGCGATTTACGCAGTAAATCAGCAGATTCCGAGTGTGGGGAGAATTGCGAAATCAATTTGTGAAGAACACAAATCAATAGAAGCGGAGCAATTCGTATAGCATCATAGCCAAAATGGGGTTTTGACACCTACATCATATATTGTATTTTAGCATCAAAGTGTTTCTTTCTCAACCAAATGCAGAACGCTTGTTCGGGAGACAACTAATTTGAAAATCAAGTTCACAAAAAAGCAAAAATCATGGTGTGCAGCTGTCCTTATTACAGCAATCCTTATAATGGTCGCCTATTGTGTAATGTTTCGTGCATCAGGCATAGCCAGTGGACTAAAAAGGATAACTACATCAATGGCAGCGATCACATATGGTGTGATAATTGCTTTGATAATGTCGCCAATGCTGAATTTAATGGAGAAAAATTGGCTTAAGCCATATTTTCATAAGAAGGAAGGAACAGCGCAAAGTGTGGCACTTTCATCTAAAAGCCGTAAGAATATGCGCAGGATATCGGTGTTTTTAACTGAACTTATACTTATCATTATAATAGTCGTTCTTATGCTTATAATTGTGCCTCAGACCATTAAGAGTATTCAGGAAATCGCAAGTAATATTGTTGTATATATTAACAATGCAAACAATGCTATAAATGATTTGCTTAGTAAGAGTTCTACAGAGCATACATTGAGTGAAGAAACCAGAACAATGATCGAGAATACGATCAATGGCATTACAAACTGGCTGAAGAATTTTTTGAATAATGATTTGCTCCCAAATACTTCTAATATAATTAAAAAAGTTTCGGACAGCCTTGTTGGACTGGTAAAAAGCATATTCAATTTCATAATTGGCATAATAGTGTCAGTCTATCTGTTATATTCCAAGGAAAAACTTGCCGGTTCTTTCAAGAAACTTGCCTATGCTTTCTTTAACGAGCATCCTGCAAATGTAATAATTGGCGAATGCAGATACATCAACAGGACATTTGTCGGATTTATAAGCGGCAAAATATTTGATTCCATAATAATCGGTATAATTTGTCTGATTGGAACAAAAATAATTGGCACTCCATACAGCAACCTGGTAAGCGTTATGGTCGGCGTGACCAATATAATTCCTTTCTTCGGACCGTATATTGGTGCAATATTCGGCCTGATAATTATTGTTTTGATAAATCCGCTGCAGGCTCTGTATTTCCTGATATTTGTGCTTGCACTTCAACAGTTTGACGGGAATATACTTGGCCCCAAGATCCTGGGTGATTCAACAGGTATTTCAAGCTTCTGGGTCATATTCTCAATCATGTTCTTCGGTGGTATATGGGGAGTTGCAGGATGGATAGTCGGTGTCCCTATATTTGCTATTTTTTACCACTGGGTCGGCAGGTATGCTTCAAAGAGACTTCGAGGCAAACAGATGCCGGATAACTCAAAGAACTATATTGATACAGACTATGTTGAGAACGGTGAACTCCATTCGATGTATGATGATAAGAACAATAAATCCAGATCCACAGATATCAATAACCATTTTAATAGAATATTCAAAAGAAACAGCAAAGATCAAAACACAAACACTGATATAGATACGAACAATACAAATATTGATGCGAACAATACAGATACAGGCAACGATCCAGATCAGCATAATGATTAAAAAGAAATAGCTCTGATGCACAGGTAACTATTCGTTAAACTCGTCTTTTGCGAATAGTTACTGAGAGCTAAAACCACTTCTCTTACGCATGTTTAGGGAATTTGAACACAAAAAAGCCCCGGCATAAACTTAATATGCCAGGGCTTTTTATATATAAGTTTTTTATCAGGTCTTAACGTAGTGATAAAGTCTGCTCCTGAAATCACCGAGCGGCGGTATCAGAAAACCTACATTCATAAGCTCGTCACCGAACCATATTTCTTTTAGTTCCTCGACGGCTTCGGGTCTTGAAAGTGACGGTGCATCCACATTACGATCGCCGGGATTATCTGTGGACGGACCACCTACGATTTCTTCCAATTTGTATCTGGCGACAGGATCAAGACCTGAGAGGTGTACTCTTCTGCTGACTTCATTGGGTCTGCCAAGTACCTGTACATATGTAAGAAGTGATTCTGATTTATCCTTAGCAGTGTTCACCCAGCAATCAAAGGGTTCATCATCATCCCAGGAGTGGATCCTGTAGTAATTACCATTAGCGATAAGACTGTGATATTTATGGTAGCGTTCTACCTGTTTTGGAATCATATTGCGTTCATCATCAGAAAGTTTTGAGATAACAAGCTCATACCCGAAAGTACCTGCAAGAGCTACATTAGCTCTTGTTTCGAAAGGTGTCATCCTTCCAACCTGCTCATTTGGACATTTTGAAATGTGAGCTCCCATTGTTGACATGGGGTAAAGCATCTCTGTGCCTTCCTGAATCCTGAGCCTTTCAATTGCATCTGTATCATCGGATGTCCAGATCTGTGGGCTGTAATACAGCATACCGGCGTCAAAACGGGCACCTCCGGATGAACAGTTTTCAAGCAGAAGATTTGGGAACTCAGTAACAAGCCTTTCCTGCATCTCATAAAGTCCAAGCACATATCTGTGATAAAGCTCTCCCTGATGTCCGCTGTCAACTGATACGCTGCCAATATCGGAAAGATAACGGTTCATATCCCACTTTACATAATCGATATCGGCACTGTGAAGAACTCCGCAGATCATATCCATTACAGTGTCTCTGATCTCTTTCCTTGAAAGATCAAGGACAAGCTGTGCTCTTGATTGCAGGGGATCACGTGACTCGATTTCAAGAGCCCAGTCAGGATGCGCTCTGTAAAGGTCGGAATCAGGCGATATCATTTCGGGCTCTACCCAGATGCCGAATTTCATACCGAGTGCTTTTATACGGTCGACAAGGCTCTTGAGTGAGCCCTGAAGTTTTGACTCATTGACATACCAGTCACCGAGTCCGCAACCGTCATTGTCACGATGACCGAACCAGCCATCATCCATTACGAACATTTCAATGCCGCTGTCATGAGCATCCTTTGCTATCTTATATAATTTGTCAGCATTAAAATCAAAATAAGTGCCTTCCCAGTTGTTGATAAGTATGGGACGGTTCTCGCTCTCATATGGACTGCGAATAAGATGCGCACGGTAGAAATCATGGAGATTTCCTGTCATTTGACCGAGACCTTCATGCGAATATGTCATTACTACTTCAGGAGCGGTAAAACTGCAGCCACAGTTCAGTTTCCAGCAAAAATCATATGGATCTATTCCCATTACCATTCGGACAGCACTGTTCTGAGACAGATCAGCTTCAGCAACAAAATTCCCCGAATATACAAAGTTCATAGCATAGACTTCGCCCTGCTCCTGATTGGTGCCTGGCGTCACAAGAGCGATAAAAGGGTGCTCCTGGGGGCTGGAGACGCCTCTTGTAGAATGAACAGCCTGCTGGCCATATGCGAGCGTACGCCTCGAAATATGGCGCTCTCTTGCCCATCCTCCGTGAAGCGATATCATCTCATACTGCCTGTTGTCCATGTCGATACAGGCACTCAGCACTCGATTAATTGAAAGATCATGGTCACCCTTATTGTTCAGGATGACACTTCTTGTTATTATGTTTTCCCTGTTGAACGTCGAATACTGCAAAACTACTTCAAGATCAAGAACAGGATCTTTCATGAAGAGTTTCAGGGTCTGTACGTCCCCGTCTTTTTCCTTGTCAAATGATGCAGGGAGACCTTCAAGTGACGGCTTTCCATCAGATATTTCATAATGATCATAGCAGAGCTCACAACCATTCTGACCTTTTTCATTTGAGACATCCAGACAACTCACACGGTAGTCGCCAACTCCACCTGTTGGATACTCATATGGGAATGATGCCTGAAATCCGCCTTTTTCACGTTTCAGAACAGATGGACCAGGTATTTCATTGCAGCGGAGCATACCGGCTCCACAGAAATGACCGATTTTTTTGCCGTAATAAATATGACCGGCATAACCTTCCGGAGAAATGCCGATCATATATGTTGTGTTATCAGTGTCAAGTTTGAAGATTCTTGATGCTTCAGAATAAGATATTGACATATTTTCGTGACCCTTTCAGAAATATGTAACTGTTTTAGCGTGAACTCTCGAAATCATCAACGATTTGAGTTATGAGTTTTACGGTACCATCGATTCCAAATGTTGAGGAACTGATCGAAAAATCATAGCTGTCAGCTCTTCCCCATTTTTTCGATGTGTAATAGTTGTAATAGCTTTGGCGTTGTTTATCTTTCTTATTCATGAAATCAATTGCCTTCTGTTCAGTAGTGATGTCAGAAAAACGATGCATGATGTGACCTGCCTTGAATTTTTCATCAGCATGAATAAACAGATTAATAACGTTTGTCCTTTCAGCCAGTGCATAATCGGCGCAGCGACCTACAATAACACAATCTTCTTTTTCAGCTAAATCCCTGATAGTAGAAAACTGAGCTTCGATAATCCTCGCTTGCAAAGAGGTCTCATTGACAAACGTGCAATAGAGG
>JAAZDA010000348.1 GCA_012512995.1 Clostridiales bacterium
GCCAGAGCTGCGGATCAACATATCATGTAGAATACGCAAAACCCAGGCAGGATGGTGTTTGTGACCGGTGCGGCGGCAAACTTGTTCTTCGCGATGATGATAAGCCAGAGACAGTGAGCAGGAGGCTTGAAGTGTATCACGAACAGACACAGCCGCTTATAGACTATTATAAGAAGGCAGATGTTCTTCATTCTGTTGATGGCACTTGCGACATTAATGTTGTTTTTGCGGATATAGTTAAGATTTTGGAGGGCTGAGATTTGTCAAAAGCAGATGTAATAGAACTTGAAGGCGTAGTTGTTGAAAAACTTCCCAATACTCTCTTCAGAGTACAGCTGGAGAATAAAGCAATCGTCATGGCACATATAAGCGGAAAACTTCGTCAGAACTTCATAAGGATCCTTCCGGGTGACAGGGTAACACTCGAGATGTCGACATATGACCTCACAAAGGGAAGAATTATCTGGCGTGACAAGTGATTTTAATATTGCTTTAAATTTGTGCCTGTGTTATTATGGTATCCGGCTCTCTGCGAACCGGATATTTTTTTGCGTAAAAATTCGTGGAAACAGCCATGCTACCAATAATTGAGATAAGGAGGATAAAGAGGATGAAGGTCAGAGCATCAGTAAAACCTATGTGCGAAAAGTGCAAGATCGTAAAGCGCAAGGGCGTTGTACGCGTGATCTGCGAGAATCCTAAGCATAAACAGAGACAGGGTTGAGCCACTCAGGACTCTTTATCATAGAATATTGCGACACTGTTTACAAAACATGTCATGCATTACTCTTTGATACCATGCCGATGTATATAGCATAGGAAAGACCGGGATAATCCGGTTGGGCGTAAAGCAGTATCCGTATCAGGAATTGCTTAGACTGTAGGAAATGATTACAGTCTGCCTCAATCAAACAGTAAAGGCAGAACGAAATTCTCGTTCATGCCGATGGTCTGGACAAAAGATGATCCGGATCACATTCAATTCAGGAGGAATTTTAGGATGGCTCGTATCGCAGGTGTAGATTTACCCAGAGATAAGCGCGTCGAGATCGGTCTCACATATATTTTTGGAATCGGCCGTACCTCAGCAGACGAAATAATCAAAAAGACAGGTGTCAATCCTGACACACGTTGCAGAGACCTCACAGATGATGAAGTGAGAAAGCTCAGCGAAATCATTGCTTCAGACTATACGGTCGAGGGCGACCTTCGCCGTCAGACAGCGCTGGATATCAAGCGTCTCACAGAGATCGGATGCTACAGAGGAGCAAGACACAGGAAGGGACTTCCCTGCCGTGGACAGAAGACTAAGACCAATGCAAGAACCTGCAAGGGTCCCAAGAAGACTATCGCGAACAAGAAGAAATAACAAACCGACGGCTAAATAACGCCGTCGCTTAGAAGCTTGCTTCGCAAGCTTCAGGGTTGTGAACAGGCGACACGACAGATTTGTATATGACTATGAACCGCGCGCACGCGCGGCGAGTTGATAATAATTCCCGATTAAGGGAGAGAAAGCAGGATCATAAATGGCAAAACAGCAGGCTAGTGCTGGTGCAGCCAAGAAGGCAGCATCAAAGAAACGTGTAAAAAAGAATGTAGAACGTGGCCAGGCACATATTCAGAGCTCGTTCAATAATACGATCGTTACCCTCACAGATACTCAGGGTAATACGCTCAGCTGGGCAAGCGCAGGCGGGCTTGGATTCAAGGGATCAAGAAAGTCCACTCCTTATGCAGCTCAGATGGCAGCTGAGACCGCTACAAAAGCAGCTCAGATCCATGGACTCAAGGCAGTAGATGTTTTTGTAAAGGGACCGGGATCAGGCCGTGAAGCAGCAGTCCGTTCTCTCAATGCGACTGGACTTGAAGTTATTTCCATTACGGATGTAACACCTGTACCGCACAACGGATGCCGTCCTCCGAAGAAGAGACGTGTATAATGATAATTTCCGTATTACCGGCTGCCTGAGGCAGAATTCGGTTATCGGAACTTATATGTAACAGAAACCAGTGGGATGAAGGCCGTGAGGTTGTAAACCACATATCAGGGCAGAACCCTGACAGAAAGGAGCCCACAAGTGGCAGTTAACAGAGTACCCGTATTAAAGAGATGCAGATCACTCGATCTGGAGCCTGGATTTCTTGGCTATGACAAGAAGTCAAAGAGAACATTAAAGAGAAACACCAGAAAAATCAGCGAATATGGCCAGCAGCTTCGTGAGAAGCAGAAGGCAAAGTTCATATATGGTGTTCTTGAAAAGCCTTTCCGTAACTACTATGACAAAGCCGACAGGATGAAGGGCATGACAGGCGAAAACCTGATGACCATGCTTGAGAGCCGTCTTGACAGCGTTGTGTATCGTATGGGTTTTGCCCGTACAAGAAGAGAAGCAAGACAAGTAGTAGGACACAAGCATATTCTTGTAAACGGACAAAGCATCAGCATTCCTTCATATCTGATCAAGGCCGGTGATGTTATTGAAGTCAGAGCTAAGAGCAAGACAATGCAGGGCTTCAAGGATATCGCAGAAGCAACAGCTGCACGCCTGACCCCGGAATGGGTCGATGTCGATAAGGAAAACATGAAGGGCACAATAAGTGCACTTCCCAAACGTGACCAGATCGATGTTCCTGTTGACGAAATGCAGATCGTCGAGTTGTACTCTAAATAACAATTCATCGGTCGCATATGCGACACGACCGATGAATGGAAGCTTGCTACGCAAGCTTCTGGGTTGTGACAGGCATATGCGACACGACCGATGAATGGAAGCTTGCTACGCAAGCTTCTGGGTTGTGACAGGCGTATGCGACACGACCGAGAGTTTTGTTATCAGGGTACTATTGACGAATAGGAGGACATAACGTGTTTGATTTTGAAAGACCGAACATAACTGTTGAAGATATCTCCGATGATAAGAAATATGGCAGATTTGTTGTAGAACCTCTTGAGAGGGGCTATGGCATCACGCTTGGTAATTCTCTTCGCAGGATCATGCTTTCGTCCCTTCCCGGAGCTGCAGTCAGCCAGATAAAGATTGACGGCGTTCAGCACGAATTTTCTACGATTCCGGGTGTTAAGGAAGATGTCACTGAGATAGTGATGAATATCAAGAGTCTTGCTATTCGCAATTCAAGCGAAACAAACGAAGCAAAGACTGCATTTATTGAATATGAAGGTGAAGGTATTGTACGTGCATCTGATATTCAGTGTGATCAGGATATTCAGATAATGAATCCTGACCAGGTCATCGCAACACTCAGCGGCAAAAAGTCCAAGCTCTTCATAGAACTCACAATAACCAAAGGAAGAGGCTATGTGAGTGCAGAGAAGAATAAGACGGATGAGACAAAGATAGGTGTTATTCCTGTAGATTCAATTTATACACCTGTTGAGAGAGTAAATGTTACCGTGGAGAATACACGTGTTGGTCAGCAGACTGATTTTGACAAGCTGACTTTGGACGTAAATACAAACGGCACACTTACCCCTGATGAGGCTGTCAGCCTTGCAGCAAAGGTAATGAGCGAGCACCTTTCGATCTTTATTGATCTGTCAGAGAATGCCCAGGAGGCTGTTGTTATGACAAAGCCTCAGGACGATTCAGCGACAAAGGTCATGGAGATGAGCATTGATGAGCTTGAACTCTCAGTGCGTTCATACAATTGCCTCAAGAGAGCCGGAATCAATACTGTTGAGGAATTATGCAACAAGACACCTGATGAGATGATGAAGGTCCGTAACCTCGGACGCAAGTCTCTCGAAGAAGTCCTTGCAAAACTGAAGGAACTTGGTCTTCAACTCAACAATGCGGAAGAAACGAACTGAAATAATCAAATGTTTTGAACAATATGCAGTTGCCCCGACCCGGTAATTCCAAAGCGTTCGGGCGGGATCACAGCCAGTCTTTTCGCAGGTAAAACCAAAGTGTGCTGTGGAAAGTCCCGGAAGACTTCGCATGATCGAAGTCAATGATAAGGAGAAAATAAAATGGCAATGTACAGAAAGCTCGGAAAGAAGACAAAACTCAGAAAGGCTCTGCTTCGCAATCAGGTGACACAGCTCGTATTCAAGGGTAAGATCATCACAACTGAGGCACGTGCCAAGGAAGTCCAGAAGATCATTGAGCCAATGATCACAATGGCTGTAAAGGAAAAGGATAATTTTGATACAGTTACAGTCCAGGTCAAGCAGGCACAGAAAGCTAAGGACGGCAAGCGCGTCAAGGAAGAAAAGGACGGCAAGAAGGTAACTGTATATGATACAGTCGACAAGGAGATCAAAAAGGATCAGCCAAGCCGCCTTCATGCAAGACGCCAGATGATCAAATTCCTATATCCTGTTGTTGAAGTTCCGGCAGACGGCAAGAACCGCAAGAAGACCACAAAGAAGATCGATCTCACAGCTAAGATGTTTGATGAGTATGCACCCAAGTATGTAAACCGCAAGGGCGGATATACAAGAATCATCAAGCTCGGCCAGAGAAAAGGCGATGCAGCAATGATGGTCGTGCTCGAGATGGTATAAGTCTTCGTGTCAGTAAACAAATATTGAGAGGAACCTTGCCACATGGGTTTATGTAATTCCAGGTGCGCAAGGTTCTTTTTTTATGCCGGCTGAAAGAGCCATTGCGGCATTGTCAATATGCTTTTGCAATATGGTTGATAACGATATTGTTTTGGTGTAAAGTTTAACGGACACGCTGATAAATAAACAGGCAGACCAGATGACAATGATAAATACCAGAAAACTCATACATGATTATATTAGTAAGGATGACGAAGGCAATGTGGAGAGCGTTGTCCGCGCTATAGATGGCGTTGACATAGAGGTGAATGCGGGAGAATTTATCGCTGTACTGGGGCACAACGGTTCAGGCAAGTCAACGTTGGCAAAACATATAAATGCCCTTTTATATCCAACAGAGGGCGAAGTATGGGTCGATGGTATGAACACCACTGATGATTCGCACCTTTGGGATATAAGGCAGGAAGCCGGTATGATTTTTCAGAATCCTGATAACCAGATAATAGGGCAGGTCGTGGAAGAAGATGTCGGATTCGGTCCTGAGA
>JAAZDA010000349.1 GCA_012512995.1 Clostridiales bacterium
AAGGCTAACGAAGAAGGCGTTGATCCAAGCGTGATTTCTGAGCGCTACATCAAAGAATGCAAGGCTGACATGGCTTCCCTCAATGTCCTTCCGGCAACTGTACACCCACAGGCGACACAGGAAATTCAGGGCATGATCGACATGATCACGAAACTGATTGACAAAGGTTTTGCCTATGTTGCGGCCGATGGCACTGTTTACTACCGCACGCGCAAATTCAGGGAATACGGTAAACTTTCACACAAGAATATCGACGATCTCAGGAGCGGAGAGCGGACGCTGCTCGTGACCGGACAGGATCAGAAGGAAGACCCGCTCGATTTTGTGCTCTGGAAACCTAAGAAAGAGGGCGAGCCTTACTGGGAGTCACCGTGGTGCCAGGGCAGACCAGGCTGGCACATAGAGTGCTCGGTCATGAGCAAACGTTACCGCGGCGACACGATGGACATTCATGGTGGCGGAGAGGATCTGATATTCCCGCATCACGAGAACGAGATCGCACAGTCGGAAGCAGCTAATGACGCGCCTTTCTCACACTATTGGATGCACAATGCTTTCCTGAATATTGACAACCACAAGATGAGCAAGTCGGCAGGAAATTTCTTTACGGTCCGTGATATCGAGAAGCAGTATGATCCACAGGTGCTCAGATATTTCATGCTCACGGTTCAGTACAGGAGTCCGCTGAATTTCAGCCGTGATCTCATGGAAGCAGCCAAAACATCATACGAGCGTATATGCAATTGCGCCGCGAATCTCACGTATCTCCTTGAGAGAAAAGGCGTTCAGGCGTCAGAAATCCCGGGCGCTGTGACAGATGAGAGGGCGGCCGCGGATCTGATGAAGACCGGCGTGACGCTCGGCGCCAATGCCGGGATGTCTTCAGAAGAATCGGCAAAACTTGCGGAAGCTGATGCTTACAGAGTCAACTTCGAGAAGGCAATGGACGATGACTTCAACACAGCCGATGCCATATCAGCTTGTTTTGACCTTGTAAAATGGATCAACATTAATGTGAATGAAAATTCAGGCGTCGCATTCATGGAGACGCTTCTCAGTGAATTGAAAACACTCACAGGCATTCTGGGTCTTGTCATCGAGAAGGACAAGGCAGCGGATAACGACGACCTTGCATCCTACGTTGACGGCAAGATCGCTGAACGTCAGGCGGCCAGAAAAGCAAAGGATTTTGCAAAGGCGGACGCCATAAGAGACGAGCTGAAAGAAAAGGGTATCGTACTCGAGGACACCAAAGACGGCGTGAAGTGGAAAAAGGCGTAAATTTCGCTGATTTCGCAGGCCGATTGGCTGGCCTGCTAAGCTCAGCACCCGGGTAATTATCATGAATAATGAACTGATTAATGAGTACTTCCCCAATGAGAATAACAGAGAAGTTGATCTGCGCACATACTCCCCGCTGACGCTTGCGTTCATCGGGGATGCTGTGTTTTCACTGATAATAAGGGACATTGTCGTGCGTCAGGGCAACAGACCGCCGGAGAAGCTTCACAAGCTGACATCAAAGTATGTATGCGCCGGTGCACAGGCAAGGATCGGCAAAACTTTACTCGATATGGATGTGCTCAGCGATGACGAGAGGGATGTCTACAGACGTGGCAGAAATGCTAACCCGAACCATAAAGCCAAGAACGCGACTGAGGACGATTACCTTGAGGCCACAGCACTTGAGGCACTTTGCGGGTGGCTATATCTGCGGGGTGAGAATGAGAGATTGCTGGAACTGGTGAGCAAGGGAATGGGGCAAACGCACTTCGCATGATTTATTGGGAAAGACAATCTGATACATACAGGAGGATATTGTGAAAGATAAAAAGGATAATATGACAGGAAAGACTGATGAGGTAAAAAATGCCGGCGATGTTTCTGATTCAGGAACAAATGATCAGCAAACTTCAGCAACAGGTGAAGAGGATTCACTTATCATAGAAGGACGCAATGCTGTAATCGAGGCGCTCCGCGCGGGACGCACGATAGACAGGCTATACATACTCGACGGCAGCCATGAAGGTCCGGTCATGACGATCAAGCGCGAGGCGGCAAAACACAATATAGTCACCAGGTTCGTGACGAAAGAGCGTCTTGATCAGATGTCTGAGACGGGTCATCATCAGGGCGTAATAGCACATGCGGCAGCATATCACTACGGCGACATTGAGGATCTGTTTGCGAAAGCAGCTGAGAAAAAGGAAGACCCATTCTTCATACTCCTTGACAACATTGAAGATCCGCATAACCTGGGTGCTATAATCCGTACGGCAAACATTGTCGGTGCGCAGGGCGTCATAATTCCAAAAGACAGAGCAGTCGGCCTTACGGCTACAGTTGCCAAGGCTTCTGCAGGCGCACTTAATTACACACCGGTAGTGAAGGTCACGAATATCGGAACAACGATAGAAGAACTCAAGAAGCGCGGAATGTGGTTCGTCTGCGCAGACATGGACGGAGAGCCTATGTCAAAACTTAATCTAAAGGGTCCCATCGGACTTGTTATAGGTGCCGAGGGCAGTGGAGTATCAAGACTTGTTAAGGAAAAATGCGACATGACAGCGGCTATTCCGATGCGCGGCGAGATCGACTCACTCAATGCTTCAGTGGCGACAGGCGTGCTCGCCTATGAAATCCTGAGACAGAGGGAAATGTAATACAATGATATACAATATATGTCTGATGTCATATTAAACATTGCAATATTAATACAATAGCCGTATTATAGTGTAATAGAGCAAAGGGGGTGAGTGTATGCCGCAGGCAACAGTAACAGCAAGAGTGGATGAAAAAGACAAAAAAGAATTTGATGAGTTTTGTTCGGATGTTGGATTAAATACATCCACTGCAATTAATCTATATATCAAAACTGTATTACGGGAGAAACGCATACCGTTTGATATCTCACAGTCCGGCGACCCGTTCTATTCTCAGTCCAATATGGCGTATGTTAAGAAGTCAGTGAAAGAGTTGCGAGAAGGTAAGGGGACAGTACACGAACTGATAGAAAACTGAGGATTGAATGGGCGATAAAGTATGGTCTGATGATGCATGGAAGGATTATTTGTACTGGCAGGCACAGGATAAAAAAACCATAAAAAGGATTAATCAACTTATAAAGGATATTGAAAGAAACGGTTGTATTGAGGGTATAGGGAAACCGGAAGCCTTAACTGGGGATCTTGCTGGCGAATTCAGCAGACGGATAAATGATAAAGACCGACTGGTTTATCACATAAAGGATAATCAAATCTTTATTGCTCACTGTCGTGGTCATTATGGGGACAAATGAGTAAGGCATTATGATTATAAGGAAATGCCATGTCAATTGACGAATATGCAAAACTCAGTGATGAGGAACTTATAAGGGTCTATCGTGACGGGGACAGCAAAGCCGCGGACTATCTGATCGACAGGAACAGAGATCTTGTCAGGATAAAAACGGCTTCTATGCGGATTTTTGGAATAGAAGAATCCGAGCTGATCCAGGAGGGCATGATAGGCCTTTTTCGTGCTACACAGGATTACGACTGCGGGCGGGACGCGAGTTTTCGCACGTTTGCTTCGCTTTGCGTGGAACGGCGTATGTACTCGTATATTCGTGACCATGGCCGCAAGAAGAACATGCCGCTCAACACAGCGATATCAATCTATCAGACAATCGGCGGTGACGGTAACAATGAAGATGGCGGTGACAATTCGCGAAAACTTGAGGATATCCTGTCATCATCAAATGTTACAAATCCGGGTTCCGGAACACAGGAACTAAATCCGGAGGACAAGGTACTCAGCGATGAGAGGATGAGCGAACTATCATCGGATATTGAGGAATCACTAAGTGATTTCGAACTTGATGTCCTGAACCTTATGATCACCGGAATGGGCTACGTCGAGATCGCCCACGTCCTCAACCGCGATGGAAAATCTGTGGATAATGCCATACAGCGGCTAAGAGGGAAGATCAGAAAAATCGTGAAGAAGAGGGGATAAGTCTGGTTACATGCCCACTGAGGTTGACATAAAAATCACTACGAGGTCATTACGAAACTCTGAAAAAGGATAATGCGATTGAAAGCTTTGGTTTATAAAGTTAAAATTGCCTTGTAAGTGACAATATGATCGAACAAAAGAGCGCGGGAATGATGGGGATGTAGTATAGAACATGGAATACTTGGCGCATTTTAATAGAGATACTGATCGGAAGCAAAGTGTCAGTGAACACCTTCATAATTCAGCAAATCTGGCTGAACAGTTTGCCAGTGCATTTGGAGGTGGCAAAGAAGCATATTATTGTGGCCTAATGCATGATATTGGCAAGTATTCAGATAACTTTCAAAAGAGAATAAGAGGTGCCAGCATAAAGGTGGATCATTCCACCGCTGGCTCAAAAGAGGCGTTTTCAATTAAGGATGTTGCAGCGTCTTTTTGTATTGCCGGACATCATGGTGGAA
>JAAZDA010000350.1 GCA_012512995.1 Clostridiales bacterium
AAGTTAGCACATAGAGGTAAGTAATGAGTTTTGACGATAAGAATGAAGCAAAACAGAGGATAATACAGGAACTTGTTCCTGGCAAGCAGATATCGTTGGCACACATAATTGCGAGCCCGGATCCAGTGCTGTATGAGAAGCTCGGGCTTGATCCGGCGGTGGATTATTCGCAGTCAGCAATTGGTGTCATGACGATAAGCCCGGCAGAGACCGCAATAATAATTGCCGATGTCGCAATAAAGGCGAGCGGAGTGTCACTTGGTTTTGTGGATCGTTTCAGCGGATCAGTGATAATAACCGGGACTGTATCAGAAGTAGAGGCCGCGACGCAGGCAGTGCTTGATTACAGCGAGAACAAGCTTGGCTTCACGGTCTGCCCTGTGACAAAGACCTAGAAATAAGCAGGACTTGCTGCTGAGCTGAGGGCAAAGCACCTCGATGCATATCAGACAGAATGTACAGGAGACGGTCAGTGAAGAAACTTATACTGATGGGTAGGAGCGAGAGTGGCAAAACAACACTTACGCAGGCTCTGATGGATCGAAAGGTCGAATACCACAAGACCCAATATGTAAATTATTACGACGGGATAATTGATACGCCAGGAGAGTACACACAGAATGCAAGACTCGGGCATGCTCTTGCCGTATATACATATGAAGCTGATGTAGTGGGCCTTTTGTGTGCGGCGACAGAACCGTATTGCCTGTTCCCGCCGAATATCACATGTCAGTGCAACAGAGATGTAATTGGAATTGTCACAAAGATCGATGATCCGCGGGGAAACCCGAAAAGAGCGGAGAGGTGGCTGAGGCTCTGCGGCTGCAAAAAGATATTCTTTGTCAATTCAACAGCCAAGGAAGGCACAGCGGATATTCTCGAATATCTGTGTCAGCCGGGCGAAATACCACCGTGGAAAAGCAAAACAACAAAAAGCAAAACAGAAGCCACCAAAAAACCATAAAAAACAACATTTATGTGTTGACTTCGTATCAGTACATCCTTATAATAAGCTAAGAACCAACATAATATAACATTGTTCAACAGGCAAACAACAATAAAGCAACATACAGTAATCAGGAGGACAATGTGAAATAAGCGCTGATGCGATTATTTCACATAACAGATTTGTGCCGGAGCACAAATCTGGATGAACGCAGATCAGAAACAGCATTCGCAATTTCTGATCGCGGTGCCTTCGCAAAAAAAGAAGCTCCGGCGTGGAGGAAAAAATGGTTAACGAGTACGAGATCAAAAAACAGATGTGTGAGATCGGCAAGAGAATCTACAATCGCAACATGGTCGCTGCAAATGACGGCAATATCTCCGTTAAATTGAACGACAATGAGTTTCTCTGCACACCTACAGGAGTTTCAAAGGGCTTCATGACACCTGATTTCATCTGCAAAGTAGACGCTCAGGGCAACGTGATCCAGGCTAACAAAGGCTTCAAGCCGTCATCTGAGATAAAAATGCACATGAGAGTATATCAGAAGAGACCTGATGTCGGATCAGTAGTTCATGCACATCCTGTATATGCTACAAGTTTTGCCATTGCAGGTATTCCGCTCACACAGCCGATAATGCCTGAAGCTGTAATCGCTCTTGGCTGCGTTCCTATCGCTGAGTACGGCACACCTTCAACAAACGAGATTCCGGACAATATTGAAAAGTATCTCCCTTATTATGATGCAGTACTCCTTGAGAGCCATGGCGCTCTTACATACTCAACAGATCTTCTTTCAGCTTACCTCAAGATGGAATCCGTTGAATTCTATGCGCAACTCCTGTATCAGTCAAAGATGCTCGGTGGCCCTAAGGAATTCGACCAGAAGACAGTTCAGAAACTCTATGAGATCAGAAGAAAGATGGGTCTTCCGGGAAAACATCCGGCAAACCTTTGCCTCAACAAGGATAAAATGAATTGCCACAATTGCGATTCATGCATGAGTGCACCGAACGGAGTAGGTTCAGTTAACAGCACACCGAAGGAAGCAAGTCCTGAAGTCATCGCTGAGATCACAAAGAAAGTTATGGAACAGTTGAATAAATAATGACCTGGTGATGTAAGGCCATGGATATAAGGAGGTTTTGCATGCCGGTAAGTGAGAGCATGGTACAGGAAGTAGTACAGGAAGTCCTTGCAAAGATGCAGATTTCCGATAC
>JAAZDA010000351.1 GCA_012512995.1 Clostridiales bacterium
ATTAAAGCTAAGACAGCCGCGATCGACACTGCGAACAAGACTATCGACGAGCTGAAGAAGCAGAACGGCGACAACGCCGCGCTTCAGGCCAAAGTCACAGAGTACGAGGGCAAAGTCAAAGAACTCGAGACAGCCGCTGATGAGACGGCCAAGACATATGCGCTCAAACCTTACAAAGAAGACAAAGCGATGGCGCATCTGTTTCAGAATCAGGGCGGATACGCTCCCAAGCTCGGCGGAGGCGCACCGGCCAAGAACCCATTTGCCAAAGACACATTTAACCTTGCGTCTCAGGTAGCGCCGAAAGTCAACATACCTTTCTTCGAGGATCTGACAGGTGATTCCGAACAGGTCATTGAAGGTGCTGCCACTCTTTGGCATCGTTTACCCGAATGTAAAGCTGCGCCGTCCGCGTAAAACACTTAACTTGACAAACATATTAAGACCGATGACAATGATGCTATGAAAAAATCAGAGCATAACAAACACTATATAAGGAATAAGATACTTTTGCTTGCAGCATGTGTTTTGACTGCTGGCCTGACGGCAGGGACGCTGCAGACTGCAGCGGAAGAGCAGGCGAAATATGACAATTATGTCGGCAAGACATTTTCCATCTGCGGTGACAGCATTTCTACTTTTGAGGGTTATACATATACAGATCTGAATTATTATCCGAAAGATACAGATGTAGATATACCACTTAAGACATGGTGGGGACAGATGTCCGGAATGACTGGTATGAGGCTCCTTTCTGATTCGTCAGTAGGAGGATCGACGGTCTGTGGCAATCCGAACGATCCGGAGGGCAAGTGTTTTACCAGCGATTTAAGGCTTACAAGGCTGATGAATCCTGAGGGTGAGAAGCCGGACGTTATTTTTGTTGAAGGCGGAGTCAATGACATGGCGCAGAACCGTGTACTTGTCCCGGACACATTCCAACAGGCAGTAATTGATCTTAATGATCCTGAAGGCCCGGATAATATAATTGTTTTTTCTGATGCTTATGACTTGCTGCTGACCAAGATCAGCAATCTTTATCCTGACGCTGAGATCATCTGCCTTACATGTGAAACAATCGCAACATTTGATAACGATGAGAGAACTTCATGGTATGAACCAAAGAATGGATTTGGTGCTACTGTCGAGGATTTCAATCAAATAATAAAGGCAGTTGCGGCTTATCACGGGGTGCGCGTTATAGATACTCACGAATGTGGCATCACTCAGGAAAATGTTGGCTTATTGATGCAGGAAGATGGCTTGCATCCTAATGCAACCGGCTGTATGATGATCGGACAGTATGTTGCGGGGCATATGAACAACAGTTCAGCATACTAATAAAAGTTCAGACGTGTAACGTCTGTATGAGGCAGTACAATCATGCGGCCATTGTGGAAAAACATCAGGCTTTCAACGTTTCAGATAATTATATACGGTCATGCGGGAATGATTCTCCTCGGTGCACTTTTACTGATGCTTCCGATATCATCGACATCGGGACAGGTGACACCGTTCATCGATACTCTGTTCACAGCCACATCTTCAGCATGCGTCACAGGACTCGTTGTTTATGACACAGGAGCTTACTGGTCGTTTTTCG
>JAAZDA010000352.1 GCA_012512995.1 Clostridiales bacterium
ATGTAGAAGAAGAGGAAAATTAAAAAAGGCTTAAGCCTTTTTTAATTTGTATACTATAGTAAAATATAAACAGGAGTGATATTTTGAAGCTAATAGTTGGAATAGGAAATCCAGGAAAAGAATATGAAAAAACTCGGCATAATATAGGCTATATGACTGTTGATCCTATAGCTGATCATTATGCTGCTCTTCCTTCATCGCCGTAACCTGCATCTCTCCAACTCCCTCGGTACTTTCAGGCTTTACAAGGATCTTGAGCGTCAGCAGCATAAGTTTTATGTCAAGTCCGACAGAATAATTCTGAATATAAGTAAGGTCAAGCTTAAGCTTGTCATAAGGCGTCGTATTGTATTTGCCGTATACCTGCGCGTATCCTGCAAGCCCCGCCTTCACTCTCGTGCGGTAGGCGAACTCCGGCATTTCTTCTATGTACTCGTTTATTATCTCGGGGCGTTCAGGTCTTGGTCCGATAAAACTCATGTCCCCTCTTATGACATTTATCAGCTGCGGAAGCTCATCTATGCGGCACTTTCTTATAAACCTTCCAACTGGAGTTATCCTGTCATCGTCCTTCCTTGCAAGACGCGCCACTCCGTCTTTCTCCGCATCGACTCTCATAGAGCGGAACTTTATTATTGAGAATTCCCTCATGTCTATCGTGCATCGTGTCTGCTTATAGAAGACCGGCCCGTGATCATATGTTTTGATCACTATAGCTGTTATAAGGAAGATCGGCGAGGTGATGATAAGCAACAGAATACCGCATACAAGATCGATCATACGTTTGAAGAAACGCTGACCGAAACTCAGCGCGTATTCTCTCGTCATATAGAGTGAAGTGTCGGACAGATGGATCTGAACAGAGCCGCGCATCAGGACATCCGGTATCTTCGGCATCACATACATGCGGATCATGTGACCATAGCAATACTTGATAAGCCTGTTGCGATCCATGGTGGGAATATCCCAAAGGACTACCGTGTCAAAGCCTGAGATCAGATCGATGACCTTCTCGTAACCTTCTGAAATATTCACGCACTCAGATATCTTGTACCTGTCCGGCCTGCTGCCGAATTTTGTCATGATATCCCCGATCGGGCGCGCTCCATATACCAGGATCATTTCACGCGGCGGGAAAACTTTTTTGTAGACGTAGTCACTTAAGTAGACCCAGGCTATGGAAAAAGCGATCTGCATGGCAAGGAGCCGCCACATCGGTCCCTGAGGCACCACCCAGTTGCGCATCAGCGAGATCTGAAGATATGAGATCACATTCACAATGAACAGAGAAAAGACCTGAGACAGGATCACATCAAAAGGCTTCAGGAATCCGATCTTGTTTCCTTCATAGGTCTTTGTTATGAACAGCAGCAGGATAAAATATATCAACAGGATCAGAATATGCCCGTTGATATAGAATTTCAGCTTGAGACGCACAAGAGGATAATAATCATTGAACCAGATCAGGGCATAAAGCCCCGTGTGGATGAAAAGTCCGATCACGCTCATCTGCAGCGTCATTATTCTTTTTATTGATCCTGCTTTCGAATGCTCCATGGTCATATCTTTTCTTTGACAATATATATAGGACGATGCTTGACCTCAAGATATGTTTTCTCGAGATACTGACCTACCGCACCAAGACAGAGCATCTGCACTCCGCTCACAAGGAAAATAATACACACGAGCGACGGCCATCCGCTCGTCGGATCACCGAATGCCAGCTTTCTGACTATTGTGAAGATTATCATGATAACTGAGATCATGCAGAAGACAGACCCTGTTATTGATGCAATTTTGAGCGGTGCCGTTGAAAAA
>JAAZDA010000353.1 GCA_012512995.1 Clostridiales bacterium
ATAAGCTTCCTCGCTGACCAGACGGTCATAGACCCGCCTGGCAGTATGGTGCTGCTTCTTCCAGTGTTTCCGGTCTTCATCGAGCCAGCCGGAAATGGTCTCCTTGTATGGATCAAGTATAGATTGGTTCTTCTTTGAAATTGGCGGCGTCTCTGAGAAATCCTCCTTTTCAAGATACTTTTTGATCGTTTTCGGATCACGCTTCGTAATGCTATGTATATCGCTGATCCTGTATCCCTTTTGCTCAGATCTCTGATATCATTGATATCTGACATGTTGATCATTTTCCTTTCCTCCTCTGTTTTTGGTTTTGCACAAAACAAAGGATAGTGGATGGTTATGGAGGAATCAACATGTCTTTCCTATTATGCGGAAATCCCTGTGGCGATTATAGGGAATTCTGTTTCCAATTTCAGGTACTTTTATCTTACACTGATATGTAATGGCCTCCTGTCAAGAGCAAATTAACAGGAAATCATTTTTGTAACTGAGCACATCCTGAAGAGGCTTCAGACGTATCAGTCCACGGCCTTGGCCACTCTGATATACGCGGATTGGGTACCGCAGGTCAATGGTCTGCCGGGAGCTCTACTGTCTAAAAGCGTGGATCACAGTCACCTGTGCCAACATAGTGTGTTCGTAGATAGCTCAGACCTCGAAGAAGCTGAAACCTCTTCAGGGTGTGTTCAGTTGTTTGTTGTGGCCATGTGAGTGGCGTAAGCCATCTTACATGGCATGACTATGGAGCATGACGGTGCGACGGTAGGTCAAGGCCCTGCCGCCGCAGGCGGTGCAGCAGGGCTGCAGCCTTGACGGAACCGGAGTGCTGTCATATACGTGCTTCAATATTGCCTGTTACCATTCCCCACATGAAGCACATGAGCTCTCTTGCAATTGCTGTTTTTGCTACGTTTGCTTTCCGTCCGTTTTGAAGGACCATATGATAATAGCGGCGGCGCAGGCGCGTGTTGGCTTTATCTGCGTAGGCGATGACCTCCGGTGGATTTCCTTCCTGCCGTTCCTTAAGAGCCTTTGATTTGTACCCGACCACTCCCCGGCTGTAGGACTGGGCAGCTTCGATAAGCAGTCGCCGCACATGAGTGTTTCCGGCTTTAGTGATACTGAGCCGCTGCTTGTCTCCACCGCTGGAATCCTCTCCGGGGACCAGACCGATATAGGCGGCAATGTTCTCAGCTCTTGCAAAACGATTGAAGTCTCCGACCTCGACGAGCACGGCAAGCGCAGTCTGTGTTTTTACGCCCATGAAACAGGTGAGCTTTTTTACATTGCTGCGATATGTATCCTGCTCAGCAAGTCCTGCAATGCGTTTGTCGAGCCGCTCAATGACCTCAGTCAGCCTGTCAAAGGTCATCAGGTATTCGGCCATTGTCTCCTGGTAAAGGCCTTCAAGCTCAAGTTTACGCAGCCAGTTTATGTGTGCCTGTGTCCAGCGGCTGTTTGTTTCTGTGTACTGGAACCCGTGTCTCAGGCAGAATGAAAGGATCTGCTGTTTGTCCTTCTTAAGTGCAAGCCTGTGGTCGTCCCTCATGCGGATGTACTCCTTTATCTGTTCATCCTGCTCCGTAGGTATATGCACCGCATGATATGTGTGATAAGCGAGACACCTTGCTATCAATACTGCGTCTCTCTTGTCAGTCTTGATCCTCTTTCTTCCCTGCTCTGCCATCATTGTTGTAGGAGCAAGGATAATGCATTTGACATTCAGATCGGTCAACTGTCTGTATAGCGTAAAGCCAAGACACCCGGCCTCATAACCGCATACGAAATCAGTATCTTCGCCGAATACTCCGCGCATGCTCCCGAGATATTTCAGGATGAGCCTGTAATCAGCTCCGATCTTCTGCTGGTGAGAAGCTTCGTCCTTCTCGATCGAATAGCAGCAGAGAGAAAAAGATTCTTTGTGTACATCCATTCCGACGTAGATTGTGTTAGTATTCATTTAGTGGCCTCCTTTTGTATGCGGTAATTCCTGTTTACCATTGACGTTAACAATCAACAGTCTACAGGTAAATCCGCGAATCTACAAATGTGAGGCCATTACATATTGTCTAAAGAAGAAGATCAAAGATTTAAAGAAGGATCAGAATGTTGACCTTATTGTAAGAAATTATATGTGCAGTCAGTTTTATGATATCCGGACATTTGGGGCGGTGGTGACAACTGCTGTGAAAGGAGCGCTCAATTGCGGACAGGTCA
>JAAZDA010000023.1 GCA_012512995.1 Clostridiales bacterium
CCTGACATCCGCTTCACGTTGGCGGCCTTTTCCACACTGTAACCGTTGAAAAACCCCATGCTGTTCGTAGCTGCGGTTTCTGCCATCTCGCCTGTAGAAGCACTTTCAGCTCCTGATTCAGATTCCGCTGCAGCGCTCTGCTCTGCAGGAATACTCTCTGCCACCGAAGCTGTTTCAATAGCTGCTGCTTCAACTTCACTTGTTTTGCCATGAAAATGCGAAATAGTAAGAACAGCAACAACAAAAAAAGCAACGGCCATTGCCGCAACCGTAATGGTGCGGTAAAGCTTCAGCTGTCTCTGCCTTCTGCGGTAAGACTCTGATCGTCTGCCGGACGGTCTGCCCGGCCTATTATCTGATCGTCTGCCAGATGGCATGTCTGATCTTCTGTTGTTCCGGTCATGGTGATAACTCTCATCTTCATTATCGTCATCATCAAGCCAGTATCCGTTTTCATTTCTGTCTCTGCTACTGTTCATTCATATTTCCACACATGCCGTGTCACAAACACAGCGTCTGAAATCAAACGCATGGCGTTCTATTCGATATTTTTTCCGGTATCAATGACCGGGAAATGCACACGCGAATACAGCAGACTGCAAAGGAGCGAATTTACAATCATAAGAAATACTGTCTGCGGAAGACGTGTGAGCCATGTTTCCCGGAATGGCATACCGTACATAAGTGCAAGTCCCAGGGTAGATGTTCCCTGTGATGTGATCATCATAGTTAAGGCAATTACCGCAAGAAACCTCAGATATCGCCTGATTGGCGAATGTTGCTTTATCATGAACGGCTTCAGCAGCGCAGGTATTGTGCCCATAAGAGCCGCCGACAATGTGATAAGAGGATTTGGCGCATAACCTGACACCATACATCCTATGAGATCACCAAGAACACCTGTCGCGCAGCCCAGTATCGGTCCGAACCACATTCCGCTCAGAATAACAGGAACTGAGCTGACTGTCAGCCTGAGTGATGTTCCAACAGGAATCGATACAAGACGGGACAAAACAACGTTCATTGCGATAAGCACGCCTGCATACGCAAGCGTATAAGGGAACTGCTTTTTCATCATTTTCCTCCTGATGCACTGCTTACTGCTGCATCGGAGGACATTCCCCGACGTAGTAGCGGAAGCGATATCACACCGCGGCATCTGACACCTTCGTCCATGGTCAACATCCCGTACACATGGCACTTAACGCGTGATATCTACTCTACAATATGTTCTCTAAAACACCTGATCTTCTTCTATTACCTGCATCTCCAGAAAATCAAAATCCACAGAATCTATAAATGCATCTTTGGTGAATCTTGCCCTTGCGTGATTCTTGAAATCCTCCTGCGTCCTCTCAAACCAGATAGGCCTTGACAGATCAAGCTTCTCACAGGCGGCATCAAGACAGTGGAACACTTTATGTGTCCTTGTATCCTCTGTCTTGTCCTCTATGACAATATCCCTTATAAGATGATTTTCTTTCCATTCCCTGAACCAGATTTTCATGGTAAACATTGTACCATAAAACTCAGTCATCGTACCCGTTAGGATTATTCTTCTGCCAGCGCCACGAATCCTCACACATATCGCGGATATCGTACTGTGCTTTCCACCCGAGTTCCTTATCTGCCTTTGCTGCTGAGCAGTAGCATGTAGCTATATCGCCTTCGCGTCTCGGATCGATGACATAAGGGATCTTTATTCCATTTGCCGCCTCAAAATTCTTCACGATATCCAGTACGCTGTAACCGTGACCTGTACCGAGATTGTAAATGTTCAGTCCTGATCCGGGAGCAAGCTTCTTCAGTGCACACACATGGCCTTTTGCAAGATCAACTACATGGATGTAATCGCGTACACCTGTTCCATCCGGTGTGTCGTAATCATTGCCGTACACATGAAGCTCCTTGAGCTTTCCTACAGCCACCTGTGTTATATAAGGCATAAGATTATTGGGGATACCGTTCGGGTTCTCTCCCATAGTTCCAGACTTATGTGCTCCGATAGGATTGAAGTATCTGAGCAGGATAACGTTCCATTCTTTATCCGCATACTGAACATCCGTGAGGATCTGCTCAAGCATTGACTTTGTCCATCCGTAAGGATTTGTGCATGTCCCCTTGGGGCATTCCTCAGTTATCGGAACAAAGGCAGGATCTCCATAAACTGTTGCAGATGAAGAGAAGATCATGTTCTTGCATCCATGCTGACGCATTACATCTACCAGCGTAAGCGTGCCTGTGATGTTATTGTCATAATACTCCCAGGGTTTCTTCACTGATTCGCCGACAGCCTTAAGGCCTGCGAAATGTATTACTGCATCAGGTTTTTCTTCATCGAATACTTTGCAGAGACCTTCTCTGTCGCGTATATCAGTATTGTAAAAGGCAGGTCTTTTCCCTGTGATAGCTTCTATTCTTGATATGACCTTCTCGCTCGCATTGTAGAGATTGTCGAGGATTATTGGCTCATGTCCCGCCTTCTGCAGTTCAATGACAGTATGACTTTCGATATAACCTGCACCGCCTGTTACAAGAATTTTCATAATCTCTCCTCCGTTCTGTTATCAGTTATCGGTTCTTTGTTCACAGTTCTTTTTGATTTTACATCATAACACAAATCAAAATGTTGCTATTGCGTTAAATCTATGTGCAAAAAAGAACATGAAGCACATCGACCCGGCACTAAGCATTCAGGCACTTCTGTATCTCATCATCTTTGCCAAGCACCAACAAAGTCTCTTTGCCTGTAAGTTCCAGATCCGGAGATATCTGCATGTTGATCTTACTGTCACGCTTTGTGGCCAGAATGTTTATGTTGTACCGCTTGCGCAGATCAAGATCACTGATCTTCTTTCCTACCCATGTCGAGGGGATCTCTATCTCCATGACCGCATATCCATCTCCCATTGAGAAATAATCAAACAGCAGATCGGAGCTGTAACGCTCTGCTGTCCATTCAGCTACCTGTTTCTCAGGATATACGACATCATCTGCTCCATTGCGAAGCAGGAATTTAGCGTGTACATCCCTGGATGCTCTCGCTACTACCTTTTTGGCTCCAAGTTCCTTAAGAAGTGATGTGGTCTCAAGTGAACTCTGGAAATTATCACCGATCGCCACTATGCACAGATCATAATCTCTCACTCCCAGAGAAGCGATGAAATCATGTCTCGTTCCATCTCCGACAAGCGCATTTGTAACATACGGCATTGCCGCTTCTACACGCTCTTCCTTATTATCCACAGCCATTATCTGATGACCGATCTCGTGGAGCCTTCTTGCTACATGTCTTCCAAATCTGCCAAGTCCGATGATCAATATCGTTTTCATATTATCCCTTTTTCACTCCCTTTAGCCCACTGTCACATCTTCCTGTGGGTAACTTGCGACTTCCGGTCTTCTCCTTACGGTCGCATATATCATTGTAAGTCCTCCGACTCTTCCGAAGAACATAAGGAATATCAACAGTATCTTTGATATTGTACCCAGTGTCGGTGTTATGCCAAGAGTAAGACCGACTGTACCTATAGCTGATGCTGTCTCGAACATACATGAAAGAAGTGGTAAACGCTCAAGCCTGCTTATTATCATCGCTGCCCCAAGAAACAGCGTGATATACATAATGAAAATAGCCGAAGCTTTCCTGATCACTTCCTGCTTAAGTCTTCTGCAGTACAGATTTGAGTGATCCATATGCCTGAAGACTGCGATACAGGACGCTATAAGGACGGCTGCTGTGGTTGTTTTCATACCACCTGCCGTAGACCCGGGTGACCCGCCTATGAGCATCATCACTATAGTAAGCATTCTTCCGGTCTCACTTAGCGAAGCCTCATCAATTGTATTGAAGCCTGCCGTCCTTGGCGTTACTGCCTGGAACAGCGCCGCAAAAACACGTTTTGACCCGCTCATTCCGTTAAGTTCAAAGAAGTAAAAAAACAGTGCAGGCACTGCGATCAGCGCGATCGTGAATACCAGTACTACCTTTGTCTGAAGGCGATAGTTATGAAAATGGAACTTGTTTTTCTTAATATCCTCCCATGTGAGGAACCCTATACCACCGATGATTATAAGCAGCATTATCACTATATTGATCACAGGTTGATCCACATAAGATGTCAGCGAAGAAAACTCCTGCTTTCCTCCCATAAGGTCAAATCCGGCATTGCAGAATGCAGAAATTGAATGGAAGAATGAATAGCCGAGGCCTCTGATAATGCCAAAATCCTGTGCAAATACAGGGAACATGAGAAGTGCGCCGGAGATTTCACAGATTGCTGTTACCCTCAGTATGAACGAAGTCAGCCTGACTATTCCTCCGACCTGCGTGGCGGCAATGGATTCCTGAAGTACGCTCCTTTGCATGAGTGATATTTTTCTTCCGGAAAACATCGTTGCAGAAACAGCTGTTGTCACAACGCCCAATCCGCCGATCTGAATCAGTATTATAATTACGCTCGTCCCGAAAAACG
>JAAZDA010000354.1 GCA_012512995.1 Clostridiales bacterium
GGACAGTTCAATTTGCCTGAAACGGTCGAACGCATTGTCAGGATGACCGGAGAGAATATGAATGCATGGGCATGCGGCAGGAAACTGAAGCATATTGTGAACAGAAAGACTGGGTATTGAATGGGCAAAATTACGGTTAATGTACACAGATCGCGCGGTGCATATACGGTCGTGCTGAAATGGGCAATGATAGTTCTCGGAGTGCTGTTCCTGCTGATGGGCATCATTTTTTCGAGAAGCTTTCTGCTCCCGTGCTTTTTCATGGCGGCACTGTATTTCTGGTATGACGCTAACATAAGACGTGACTATGAGTATGTTCTCGTTGATGGCGTTCTTACGGTGACAGTTATAAAGGGAGGCTCAAGAAGACTTACCGAGCATTCGATAAAAATGTGTGATGTCATAGCATTTGCAGAGCATGATGACGATGCAGTTGCGCCATACAGAAAAGGCGGAAGTGAAGCAAAGATCAGGAAATACGACTACACGTCATATGACGAGTCAGAGCCGTATTGGACGATGATCGCGACGGAGGACGGAAGGAAAGTAAAGCTCCTGCTCGACCCGAGTCAGGAGATGATAAATGAAGTCAGAAGAAAGATGAGAATGCACTGAATTGTGCTTATCTACAGCCTGATTGGTAACACAGATTTGGTCTTAGTAGTAACGGAAAGCGATTTCCGACACATTTTAACACACTTTCAGAGACAGATCATGGAGCCGTGCGAGAGCATGAGCTCCTTTTGTTTTTGCTCTTATTCCGCGTAAATACAGCATTTTCTACCATTAACTTCACGAAAACGATTACGCAGCTACATGTGGTCGAATATGCACATTTTGTTTGCGAAAACAAGCACTTTGCCATATGATACTTGGTAAAATGACAATAGAAAGAGCCTTTTGGTTCTGATTATTAGGCACAATGCCTATAAATAAATAGCGCCATAACGGTGCAAAATAATGGGAGGAATTGAAATGAAAAGAAAAACAGTAGCAATTGTACTTGTTGCAGCTATGTCATGTTCACTCGCAGCTTGCGGGTCTTCAGGCACGAGCAGCACTACAGCAGCAACAGACAGTGCAGCGGCAACATCTGAAGCTGCAGCATCGACCGACAGTGCGGCAGCAGCAAGCACAACAGAAGAGGCAGCAGCGGAGGCTTCATCAGCAACGCTTTCAGTTGATACTTCTGCAGAAGATGAGCACACATTATCACTTGCATGCTGGGATGCAAACTTCAATGTACCTGCTATGCAGGCAGCAGCAGATGACTACAAAGCAAATGTAGATCCTGATTTCAACCTGAATATCATCGAACAGTCCGGTTCTTCAGATATTGAAAATGCAGTTACACTTGCAGCTTCTGCAGGCGACTACAGCACACTTCCTGATATCGTTCTGTTCCAGGATCACTATTTCCAGAAATACAATTCGGATTATCCGGATGCATGGCAGGATGTAAATGATGCTGATGTTAACTGGGATGATTTCAGCCAGGAGAAACTTTCATTCAGCACCGTAGACGGCGTTCATTACGGACTTCCTGTTGATAACGGCACAGTAATCTTCGCATATCGCACAGATATTCTTGAGCAGTGCGGATATACCATCGACGATGTGACAGGAATCACATGGGATAAGTTCGATGAGATAGGCAAAGATGTTTACGCAAAGACTGGCAAGTACCTTCTGTCAATGGATGGCGATGGCAACGATCTTCCTTACATGATGCTTCAGGCTGAAGGATCATCACAGTTCAAAGATGGCAAGCCTTACATCACAGAGAACGACAAACTTGTAAAGATCATAGATGTAATCAAGAAACTGTCAGATGACAATGTTCTCTATCTTGCAAATGACTGGTCAGATTACACAGATCAGGCAATCATGGGCGACATGGTCGCAGGTGTCATGAACGGCAACTGGATCATCCCTACAATCGAACAGGTCGCAGACAACAGCGGCAAATGGGCAATCACAACAATGCCTACACTTTCAGGCGATGAAGGATATGCTTCAAACGGTGGCTCATCACTCTATTTAACAGCTAACTGCAAGAACCTTGACCTCGCTAAGAAGTTCCTCGCTTACACATTCGGCGGCAGCACAGAAACATATGATAATGCACTCCGTAACGGCGGCGTTATCACAACATGCATCTCTGCAGGCAAGTCAGACGTATACAATGAAGGCGTTGACTACTTCGGAGGACAGGCTATCTACGCTAAGATCGTTGAAATGGGCTCACATACACAGATCGTAGAACAGAGCGACTACCACTACACATGCCGCCAGTACATGGCAGCAGCAATCCAGAACATCATCGGCGGCGCTGACGTCACAACATCCCTCCAGGATGCAGAAGACCAACTGAATTTTGCGATGGGTAACTAACTGAGAAGAATGCAAGATACGAAGAAACACAATTGCATCAAGTTTACTTGATTGCAATTGTGTTTCTGAAGTAGACGCGATTCGGCGAAGCCGAATCCGCGAGTAATCGCAGATTACGAGCGGCATTCTTCGCTTTTAAATTTTTTCACCCCGGTGCGCCACAACACCGCGGTGAGTTCGGGAGGTTTACAAATTGGGCAAAAAGAAGATAATGACCCTTCGCGGCAAACAGAAAGCAGCCGGCTGGGTGTTCCTGGCTCCTGCAGCGGTACTGATCTTCATCATGTGCTTCTATCCCATGGTACAGGCATTTATAATGTCTCTGAAGACAGGCTCGAGTGCCAACATGAAATGGGCGGAACCGGTTTTCTATAACTACAAGAGAATGTTCGCCGATAAGCTGTTCATCCGTTCAATCGGCAACACATTCCTGTACCTCATCATTGAGGTCCCTATCATGCTGGTCCTGGCAATATTGCTGGCACAGCTCCTCAACAACAAGCAACTCAAGTTCAAGGGACTGTTCAGGACATGTGTCTTCCTTCCCTGCGCAACTTCCCTTGTTTCATACGCATTGATCTTCAAGTCAATGTTCGCAACACAGGGACTTATAAATACGATCCTTGTAAATCTCGGTATCTTCAAGGAGAACTTCAACTTCCTTGGAACACCGGGAACGGCAAAGGCAATCATCATAATCGCCCTTATCTGGAGATGGACAGGCTACAACATGGTATTCTATCTGGCAGGTCTTCAGAACATAGAGTACTCAGTTTATGAAGCAGCCAAAATCGACGGTGCCAATGGATGGAAAACATTCTGGGGCATCACGGTACCGCTCCTGAAGCCGGTAATCGTAATGACATTCATAATGTCAATAAACGGAACACTGCAGTTGTTTGATGAATCTGTAAACCTGACTGCAGGCGGCCCCGCAAACTCCACTATCACGATGTCACACTACATTTACAACAACTCATTTGGACAGGGCGTCGCAAACTTCGGATACGCATCAGCAATGGCATTTGTAGTGTTCATCATGGTCGCTATACTTGCTGCGATCAATATGAAAGTAGGTGATACACGTGACTAAGAAGAACAGCTCACATATTCAGAGAAGACTTATACCCAGCTACATATTCCTGATATTCTGGTCGCTCATCTCAGTTTTTCCATTCTACTGGATGATAAGTGCAGCAACTAATAACACGGTCGATGTGGCAAGAGGCAAGCTCACCTTCGGAACATACGCACTTCAGAATTATCAAAGCCTTATAGGCAGCCAGAAAC
>JAAZDA010000355.1 GCA_012512995.1 Clostridiales bacterium
AAGGCGTATTCATCGCCGTAAGGATCTGTCCTGTAAGCGCCGCGATCGTCACAGTCATCACGGCTGCAAATATCACCGTGAGATATATACTGTGAGCGCAGAAACGCCTCATGTTACCATAATCTTTCGCACCGAACTGCTGCGATATAGGTATGGCAAAACCCGCGCATACGCCAATGCAGAATCCTATCACCATAAAGTTTATGGACCCGGTCGCACCGACACCTGCAAGAGCATCCTTGCCCAGAGTCCTGCCTACGATCATTGTATCCACCATGCTGTACAGCTGCTGGAACAGTAATCCCCCGAGGAGAGGAACTGCAAATTCCAGTATCAGCTTCATCGGATTCCCCTCTGTGAGATCCTTGATACCGCTTTTGTTTTGCGCCTTATTTATAGTTTTGCCCATAATTAAATTACCGCTCTCTCAGATTGCAATAAGGCCTGACCCAATCGCCCGACCCGTAAATCCGCGTAATATGGAAGTATAATACAGCTTTTCTGAATTGTGAAGGAGCAAAAAAATAAGGTAAAACAAAACAGGACCTGTGCCAGACTTCTGACCAGATCCTGTTCTGAAAAGTACTATGCTTTTCGACCCCGTCTTATGCGAATGGATTCTCGTCTACATAACGATCTCCGGCCGGATGGTTGTATCCGATGTTAGCAGGATCTACTCCGATGTACTTGAGTGCATCGTAGAGAGCTTTGCCGTAGTGGCCGAACATAACAGCACCGTGGTGAGGATAGTTCTTGCCGATGAGCTCGTAGCGGTAGAAACGGCCCATTTCCTTTATTGCGAATACGCCTATGCCGCCGAATGACTGCGTTGCAACAGGAAGCACTTCGCCCTCTGCATCATATGCGCGTAGCTGGCAGTCAGCTGTGGACTGCAGGCGATAGAATGTGATATCTCCGGGATTGATGTCTCCTTCGATAGTTCCTTCGCACCACTCAGCCGGATGTGTGTTCGCCATGATCTTCTGATAATCAAGGTGAGCGCCGTGGATCTTGCTGGAGCATGTATTGCCGCAGTGGAAGCCCATGAATGTATCTGTGTGCTTGTAATCGAATTTGCCCTTGATGTGCTGCTCATACATATCCTTGGGAACAGAGTTGTTGATATCGAGCAGAGTGACAGGCTCTCCTGTGATGCAAAGTCCGATGTACTCTGAAAGAGTTCCGTAAATATCAACTTCGCAGGATACAG
The DNA here is from genome assembly GCA_012512995.1 of Clostridiales bacterium. Lineage (GTDB taxonomy): Bacteria > Bacillota > Clostridia > Lachnospirales > Lachnospiraceae > CAG-791. The sequence goes on from JAAZDA010000355.1 coordinate 1,211, forward strand.
GGATTCCGCGGCCTGTGAGACGGCTGTTAACATAGCAGGGAACGAATCTGAACATATCCTGGAATGCAGGCCAGCACTTTGTTGTAAGAGCTACATATTTGCGATATCCCTTGTGCTCTTCCATCCAGTCTGTGAGTGTGAGCTCATACTGAGCAAGCTTCGGGAGCATCTTGTTGTCGCCGAGTTCCTTCTTCATATCCTCAACTACAGCATCGATACGTGAATCGCCTTCATGCTTCTGATATGCTTCGAAAAGATCAAGCTCTGATTCCTCTTCAATCTCAACACCGAGATTGTAGAGCTGTTTGATAGGAGCGTTGCATGCAAGGAAATTCTGCGGGCGGGGACCAAAAGATATGATCTTAAGGTTCGAAAGACCTACAGCTACTCTTGCTACAGGCAGGAAATCGTGGATCATATCAGCACAGTCGCCTGCATCTCCTACAGGATATTCGGGGATATAAGCCTTTGTGTTGCGCAGAGCCAGGTTGTAGCTTGCGTTCAGCATACCGCAGTATGCATCGCCTCTGCCCTGAACACCGAGTGTTCCCTGAGATTCCTCAGCTGCTGCGCAGAACATCTTAGGACCATCAAAATGTTTTGCCAGAAGTGTCTCTGCGATTTCCGGTCCGAAGTTGCCGAGATACACGCAAAGAGCGTTGCAGTCTGCCTTCTTGATATCCTCGAGTGCGTTGACCATGTCGATCTCGCTCTCGACGATCGTGATGGGGCATTCATAAATATCAGCTGCGCCATATTTCTTTGTGTAAGCTTCTACAAGTGCTTTCCTGCGGTTGACCGCGAGAGGCGCCGGGAAACAGTCTCTTGAAACAGCTACGATACCTACTTTGATTGTGGGAATGTTTGAAAATGACATTTTTATTACCTCCTGTCGGAGCATTATTTTTGCGACAGCTCCGTTGCCGCATTAATGGCCAATACCAGTATCAGTCAACAGCTATATCAATGTTCTTTCCGATGAGTCCCATAGGACTGCCTTCCGGAAGTCCTCCTTCCGGGTGGCCTATAAGCCACTTGTTTACTGCAGTCAGGTGCCTGTCCTCGACTGTGCTCACATGTTCTGACTTAAGCTCAAGGTTCTTGCCGAGCGGAAGTGTGACGCCTACTCTGAATCCGTCCTTGCCGGGTGCATTGCACGGCGCATAGTGGAGCGTCGTAGCGTAGACTTCTATTACAGTGCCTTCAGGGACAAGGAACGCCTCGACTTTGGAAGTATCATATGTCATGTCGTCAGTTACGTCCTGCTCTCTGCCGATAAGAAGCACTGCGTCAGTCGCCGCAAAATTGATCTCGCTGCTCCTGTGATACTCGAGTGCGTTCAGCTTTGTGTTGTCACCGTTGCAATAGCCGACCTGCGCCGGAAGCTCACCGAAGCAGAGCTTTGTCATCATCTTTCCACCCTCTGTCGCTTCAAGATCAGCATCGCCGGGGACATAAACAACTGCGCCTTTGGGCATTTCTTTTGTTCTGAGGACATCAATCAGCCCTTTGAACGACGGGTCTTCAAGGACACGACCGTACTGTCTGAACGACGGATCCGTAACCTTCTGAATCTTCATATCAAATACGCCTACATTTTAAGTTTTATTTTGTGATTTCTTTAAAAACAGGCTTCAACGCCGGATAAAGTGTCCTGAACTGTGTGTATTTGACGTCATATTTCGCAACGAGTTCCGGATCAGGCTCTTCCGTTTCCTTAACTCCTACAATTGCCTTCGCCGCATCCTCGACAGATGCATATTCGCCGCATGCGACCATTGCGAGCATCGCGCCGCCCATACTCGGACCCTCTTCGCACATGGGAACATCGACCTTGAGGTTCAGGATATTTGCGATCATCTTTCTCCAAAGCGGGCTCTTCGCGCCTCCTCCGCAGATCTTTGTTCTCTCGATCTTCACACCGAGCGACTTCGCGATCTCATACATATCTCTCGTCGCAAAAGCCACGCCTTCGAGAACCGCCTGTGTCATGTCTGTTCTCGTTGTGTCCATTGTTATACCTGTGAAAGTAGCTCTCGCGTCCGGATCATTCCATGGTGAGCGCTCGCCCATCAGATATGGCAGGAAGAAAACATGATTCTCGCCGAGTTTATCGATCTTCTTCTGCTCTGCTGCGTAATCCTCTGTGCCGATTATTTCGTCCATCCACCACTTGTTGCAGCTTGCTGCGCTCAGCATACAGCCCATCAGGTGATAATGTCCGTCAGCGTGATCAAACGAGTGAAGTGCGTTGTTGCTGTCCACGCCAAAACTCTCAGATGAAATGAAGATTGTTCCGCTTGTTCCGAGAGAAATGTTGCACATTCCTTCGCCGACAGTTCCTGTCCCGACTGCTGCTGCCGCATTGTCCCCGGCGCCGGCCGCTATCACTGTGTTCTCCGGGAAGCCGAGTTCCTTTGCAATCTCAGGTTTGAGTGTTCCCACCTTGTCGTAACTCTCATGAAGTGTTGGAAGCTGACTCTCTGTTATGCCGCAGATATCCAGCATTTCTTTCGACCATTTTCTGTTCTTCACATCAAGAAGGAGCATTCCGGAAGCATCCGACATATC
>JAAZDA010000356.1 GCA_012512995.1 Clostridiales bacterium
CTTAGATATTTCACATCCGGAAAAATCGCTTCGAAATGCAACTATCAAATCATATTTCACAGATACTATTTTCAAAACAATAATTGTGAGCGCGACTGATGCCGCCAACGGTGCAATCCTCGATGATGGGATCGGCTACACCGACGAGAACGGTGAGCCTTATTCTGCGTTGCCGGAAGGCAAATACAGGATTGTCGTGAAACTAATTGATGACGGGAATCGGACCCGTGACCTTCATGATGATTATTGCGCTGGAACAACGAATGATATTGAACCTGTGGCCACATCAGAGCCACGATTTCACAGTTACTCCGTCCTTGCAGAGACACATAAGGACATCACCATCGCGTACCGCCATGACATGGCGATCTTCCGCGTAAATCCGCAGGCGCATCGCCGCAACATGCTCGCTTGGTGCGACAGACTTGGTGTCAAAATGCAGACTAATCTCATGCCAGGTTATCTGAATCCATACCTTGGGACCTGGTATTATCACATGGGCCTCCTTTCGATGTACCGTGCAAATGATATAGCTATGTATAGCCACGCCCGCGTTCACATGTTCATCTACCTCATCGATCCGACCAGCACATCCTATGAGACCGAACTATGCTACCTCCAGACAAAACAAGTGGTCGGCGATCCCTCACTTTTCAAAGCTTACCACTATGACATCGGAGAGGCGGAAATCAGAACAGACAATTGCCTGAGATTCACAAGTATACAGGATAGTAACACTAACAACAGTAACACTAACAACAGTAACGCTAACAACAATGACAGGAAAGGCAGATGTTGGTATGGCAAAGACATTTGTTTTGACGAAGGACGTTATCTCGATCTATGTCGCATTGATGTAGTAAACAGCAAAGCGAGTGAGAATGCTTACATCCTCGACGGCAGCGGCGTTGAAGATGTTGCGTTCATGAGTGGGAGAACGACAAAAAATGAGCATCAGCAAGAAGGCTGCACCAGAAATGATATATGCTCATACGATAACGAAGCCACTAATCGCGGATCATCGGCAACAAACACAGAAGATGCTGCTGAATACACTACTGAATACCCTGACAATTCAGCATACGTCAGCGCCGGCACAGACATCGCATTTATGGGAGTTGTGAGACCATGGCAGATGGAACCGGCTGATTTTTTTCTGCGTCGCGACAACACATACGAAATACACAACAGCGTAAGAAGCATCAAATATGAGTTTGAAGACGTGACTGATTCTCAGGATCACACCGGAAATGACAATATCATCCCGGACAGCAATATTCTGGATAACAGCATTTCGTACAATGGACTGTCAGGCAACGTAGAGCAAGGCAACAAGTCTGCCCTCAGGCAGGAATCATCACGTCAACTTTTGATGGAACGCTTTATAAAGCCAGAAGGCACTGAAATTGAGCACTCGATTGGAAAATCCGTTTTTGAATTCTACAATATCTTCCATGTCGATGAGAGCTATGCAGGTAGAGACATACTGGTAACACTTACTGCCTGCGACAAGTCTGGTGAGTACAAACCTGCAAGCGACAGAATAATACTGCACATAACTGATATGTCCTGACCAGTGGCAGGAATCCAGGCCGCAACCTGAAATCCTCTGAATAGCGCTCAAAAAAGTCAAAAGCCACAAAAGCCACAAAAGCCACAAAAGCCACAAAAGCCACAAAAGTAGCTGCAACCTGACCCCCCAAAAAAAAGATACATCGTCAAGCTGTAAAATAAATAGGCTAAATTTAATGAAAGTTTCAGACAATTTATTGTAAGCCCATACAGATTTATGATAAAATAATCACGGAATTGTTGTGGGAAGTCGTGGACGTATTGACTGTTTCCGGCATGAGGTAAGCTATGAACAATAATGTGATTTTGCTTGATAAAACAAGAAAGATAGGCAAACTGCTTCACAATAACAGTACAGGGAAGGTTGTATTCAGCGATATCTGCAAAATATTCTCAGATATTCTGAATTCTGACATTTTCATCATTTCCAGGAAGGGCAAGGTACTCGGTGTCGGCCTGAATTCAGACATCCCGAAGCTTGAAGAGATGATCGGCGACTCAGTCGGATCATTTATTGATGGCGCGTTGAATGAACGCCTGCTGGCTGTCCTGTCGACGAAAGAGAATGTGAGTCTGATGAATCTCGGGTTCGAGAGACCTGACAATGCCGAAAGGCATGCTATCATTTCACCCATAGAGATCGCCGGCGAACGCCTGGGGACTGTTTTTATGTACAAAGACAGCGATGAATACGACATTGATGACATCATTCTGTGCGAGTACGGGACTACGGTCGTGAGCCTTGAAATGCTTCGCGCTGTGACCGAAGAGAACGAGGAAGAGAACCGCAAGATAGCTGTCGTCAAATCAGCTATCAGCACACTCAGCTACTCTGAGATGGAAGCAATTGTCTGCATATTTGATGAATTGAACGGAAGAGAAGGCATACTTGTCGCGAGCAAGATAGCCGACAAAGAGGGCATCACGCGTTCAGTCATAGTAAACGCACTGCGCAAATTCGAATCAGCAGGAGTCCTTGAATCCCGCTCATCAGGCATGAAGGGAACATATATCAAAGTACTTAATGACGCTGTATATTCTGAAATAGACAGCATAAGAAAGCAGGTCCTGCACACACCCAAATGAAGAGATCACCGTCCGTCAAGTCAAAACTTCATGACAGGTCAGGGGCAGCGCTGCTCGTAGTTTTGCTTATAGTCGCCGTGGCAGCGGCAGTTATCATGATCATCATTGTGCCGGCTTATCAGCAACACCTGCGCGATGCGAAGATGACTTTTGACAAAGAGACAGTCGCAACAGCCCATGATGTCGCAGCGGTCGATTACCTGCAGGACGGCGGAAACGGACTTGTAATTTACTATTATGATGAAATAACGCACAAGTGCCTTAGCCGTGATGAGATCGGCACGATCA
>JAAZDA010000357.1 GCA_012512995.1 Clostridiales bacterium
AACTCAGAGAAGAAACTTGCATCCAAATATTATGAATTCGGCAGAATACTTGGAAATAAAGAGTTTTTCAACATAAGTGAGTTCGCTGCGAGAATCGGAGAGAAAGAGAAGAAGCTCAGGGAGGAACTCAGGAAGATGATGGAGAAAGGCTATCTTCCGAACGCCCGTCTTGACAGCAGCGAGTCAACTCTGATGCTCACTGACAGTGCATACAATCAGTATCAGAGCGCCGAGGCAGCACGAAAGGAACGCGAAGAAGCCCAAAAGGCCAAGGCAAAAGCAGAGAAGAAACTATACACAGGAGTGTCGGAAGAAGTCGCGGGCATCATCAAAGAAGGCAATGAATACATAAAGCGCATACGAGAGATAAATGATGCAATTCCGGACACTGAGGAAATGTCTGATAAACTATATCGTCTAGAAAATATCATGAACAGGATATTTGAGCAGGTGGGGAAAGACCCATCGAATGCGCCTGCTCTGAGAAGATTCATGAATTACTATCTTCCTACGACAACTAAACTCCTGAACGCTTATATCGACCTCGGATCTCAGCCGGATGTGGAAAATGTTGCCAGGACAAAACACGAGATAGACGAAGCCCTTGATACTATAAACGACGGTTTCGAAAAGATATTCAATGACATGTTCCAGAATACTGCATGGGATATTTCATCAGATATTTCGGTCATGAAAACGATGATGGAACAGGACGGACTGACAGGAGACGGAATGAAGGAGAAAGTTCCTGCAGGATCCGGAGATGAAGAGAATGAGGGAGGTCTTAAATGGCAGACGAGTTCAAAGAACTGAAAGAAGCGGCACCGACTCTGGAGTTCGGGACAGTGGGACAGGTGAAGCCTGATGAAAAAGAAATTGTTGTAAGTGAAGCGCAGAAGAAGGTAACAGAAGATGAGTTCATGAAAGATGCCGAATCAATACTTACAGGTGATGAGCTCTCGCAGGTAGATGATTTCGTTAAGCAGATCGATGTAACAAATTCTGCAGCTATAATGAATTACGGTGCCGGAACACAGAAGAAAATGGCAGTTTTTTCCGGACAGGCTCTTGATAATGTCAGGACCAAGGACATGGGACAGACAGGTGAGATGCTGTCTCAGCTCATAACGCAGCTCAAGGATTTTGATGTGGATGCCGAAGATCAGAAGGGAATTATGGGCTGGTTCCATAAGGCGGGTAACCGTGCAGAGGAACTCAAGGCCAGGTACAGTAAGGTCGAAACAAATGTAGCTACGATATCAAATGAACTTGAAAAACACCAGGTCACGCTCCTCAAGGATGTCGATGTGCTTGACAACATGTACGAGCTGAATCTCAATTATTTCAGAGAACTGACCATGTATGTTCTGGCAGGCAAGAAGAAAATCAAAGAAGTGAGAGAGGGCGACCTCAGGAAACTGCAGGACAAGGCGGCACAGACAGGTCTTGCAGAAGATGCACAGGCAGCCAAAGATCTGGCCTCTCAATGCGACCGCTTTGAAAAGAAGATATATGATCTCGAACTTACAAGAACGATTGCCATGCAGACTGCTCCTCAGATACGTATGGTCCAGAATTCAGATACCATGATGGCTGAAAAAATCCAGTCTACTATAGTGAACACAATTCCTCTCTGGAAGAATCAGATGGTCATAGCAATGGGTGTAGATCACGCTACACAGGCGGCCAAAGC
>JAAZDA010000358.1 GCA_012512995.1 Clostridiales bacterium
ACCCAGGATCTCCGGTGTTATACCTGCCATGGGATCCGGTGTATTCTCCTTAAGTATTCCCTCCATAAGGTCCACCTTGCCATAGCTTGCCTTTATTCTATCCAGCTCTATTCCCTGCCAGGAAATTATGGAATACTCTCCACGCCTAAGATGTTCCGCGATCTCTTTGTATTTCTTTGTGACTAGCAGCAATCCAACTCCGACTTTCTCTCCATGATAAGCATCAAGATCCGGATTCAGTACTTTCATTTCCCAGAAATGTGAGCAGTGATGCTCAGCACAAGACGCCGGTCTTGAATTTCCGACCATCTGCATTGCCAGTCCGGAGAGCAACAGCGCATACATGAGTTTTGCATATGGCTCTTCTTCACCCGTCTTCAGGCTGTCCATGCAATCTTTTACATCTCTGATAGCATCCATCTCCATCCTGCAGATCCTGTCACATATATATTCACCAGTAACGGCATGCGCTATCTTCCAGTCAACTATGGCAGTATACTTGCCGAAAAGATCGGCCATCCCAGATGCTGTGAGGCGATACGGCGCATTGCTTATGACTGTCGTGTCCGCTATCACATAAACAGGCGCTACAGCAGGCATTGTTTTCTTCATCCCGTCCCATGTCATTGCAGCCACTGTTGATACAAACCCATCGACACTTGCAGCGGTCGGGCAGGAGACAAAATCTATTTCCAGATCATGTGCTGTGAAACGTGAAAGGTCATGTACCGTACCGCTTCCGACAGCAAGGATAAGGTCAGGTTTTGACTTCAATTTGCTGATCTCTTTATTCACCCTTTCAACGCCTTCATTATTTGCATGAAGGTTATTAGGATCCAGCTCTATTACCGGTATACTTGACAGCACATCCTCCATCTGGCTTCTTGCTGCATTCAGAGTATTTGTATCGCAGATAATGATCGGATTACCATATTCAGACAGCAGGCCGTCATTCAACATTCCACCAAGTGATTTGAGGGCATCATGCTCGATTATAATGTCCTTTACCTGTAACTCATGACTGCGTCCGCATTCACAGCGCCCGCGCAGACTTTCCAGATCAAATTTCATGTTCGTTCCCTCCAGATCTATTCTTCAGTTCCTTCATGATTTCAGGTGAGTCTGACCCAAAGAAATCGTGTGCCTTCCCATATAGATGATACAATTTCTCATATGCGATCACATTATAATTGTTCGGTGAATACACTTCATAATTTCTGTCTGACATCGCGTCAACTGCTTCAAATATGTCTTTATATCCGCCATTCTCCACACCTGCTGCCACTGCAGCATACATTGCCGCACCAAGCGCCGGTGTCTGTAAGACCTGGCTTACCTTTATTTCCGTATTCATAACATCAGCATATATCTGCATTAACAAAGTGTTCTTTCTTGTTATACCACCACAGGCATATACATTGTTTGCTTCTATCCCTCCTGATGCAAAACTATCACGTATCTTTCGAGCGCCGAATGCAGTTGACTCTATCAGCGCCCTGTATATTTCTTCAGGCTTCGTTCTGAGCGTCAGCCCCATTATCATCCCAGTAAGATCCGCATTATTAAGTATAGACCGGTTTCCATTCCACCAGTCAATGACAAGCAGCCCACTCTCCCCTACACGTAATTCTGACGCTTTTTCAGTAAACAGTTCATGAATTGTTTTGCCAGCTTTTCGAGCCTCGATCGCATATTTTTCCGTTACAAGATTATCCGTAAACCAACCAAGGCAATCGCCAACACATGGCTGTCCCGCTTCATAGCCGTACATTTCCGGAAGAATCCCATCCTTTACGCAACCACATATTCCTTTGATGTTTCGTTCTTCGTTGCTGCATACCATGATGCATGTCGATGTTCCAATGATCATCAGCATTTCACCAGGTCTGTTTATTCCAGCACCTGGCACCGCGACATGAGCATCAACATTTCCGACAGCCACTGCTGTTCCTGGTCTTAATCCCGTAAGCTTCGCACCGGCTTCGCCTATAGTGCCGGCTCTGCTTCCCAGAGAAACCACCGGATATCTCAACTTTGTATCTGAAATATTCTCAAGTCTTGGATCAAGTGCTTTCAAGTAATCTCTGCTAAGATATCCACCGTCCCTGGTCCATTGAGCCTTATATCCGGCAGAACATGCATTGACCACTATGCCTGCACCGGTGTCGGTCTTAGGATTGCAGTTGATTTCCTCCGTCGCCTCTTGTTTTGTCAGATAAGACGTTATCCAATCGTTCGCATCAAGAAAAGCATCTATCTCCTCATACAGCTCAGGATCCTCTTCCATGATCTGCATTATCTTCGGGAGCATCCACTCAGATGAAATTTTTCCGCCAAATCTTCCCAGGAATTCCTCACCGCGCCTTGCAGCTGTCGCTATCATCCTGTCCGCCTCATACTGAGCAGCATGATGCTTCCACAACTTGCACCATGCATGCGGCCTGTCCTTGTATTTTGCGGCGAAACTCAACGGAGTCCCCAATGCATCAACTGGTATCATGGTACACGACGTGGCATCTACAGAAATACCGATAACATCCTTTGATTCAACTTCAGATATCTTAAGGATTTTGGGAATCGTTTCAGACAAAACAAGAAGATAATCGTGAGGATCCTGCAGCGCCCAATCCTCAGGCAGACCACCAGTTATTACACCGTGCGGATATTCCAGGCTTTCTTCCGCCATGATCTTACCATCTCTTACTCTCACAAGAATTGATCTGCCTGATAAAGTACCAAAATCAACCCCTACTGTATAAAGATCTCTCATTTTGAATATTCCTTTATCCGTCAACATCTGAAGCATCATGTCCCTCTATCCTTGCAAACCTCTTGATTGTCTTTCCATATCCTCAACAACATCATCATAAGTTTTCCCCAGAGAAGAGCAATACTTCATGACTTCTTTGCTGTTAACCAGTATATCATCCGTGAGCCCGTTCATGATCAGGCATTATATAATATCCCTGCCGATCAACAGAGCGTATGTGATCTATGTCGCTGTCGATGATACTGTTGTGAATATAATAAGACAAATCAACAACTCTTTCATTGCTGATTTGCCTTATTGTGTGAAAACTTAAAATACATCTTGCTGTATGTTTCATTTTCCTGTTATTTCTTCAGTACAACAGTTTCATATCCCTTGAGCGTGATTTCACCTTCCGCTGCTTCACCCGTATAC
>JAAZDA010000359.1 GCA_012512995.1 Clostridiales bacterium
GTTTCTGCCCTGTTTCTGCCCCACGGGTCACGACTGTTACTGTTCTCAGGCACTTCCAGACGTTGCTGTATTGTCTTGAATTGGCATATTACCCGCGAATTCGAGAGTCTACCCTGTTTCGCGGGTAAGCCGTTAATTCAAGCAATTCAGTAGAACCTTTCAGGACTTAATGAAACCTATGAACAGTTACTCATCCACTGTCTCCCAAAAATATATATGCGAAATCTCTCGAATATAATATCAGCCGATGGTATTATGGATACATGCGCTCTGAAAGCTTCAAAGAGCGAAAGAACGCATGTTACCACTACTAATGTGACATGGGCAATGCGACATTATCCGTAGCAATCGTGCTCAGGTATGAAAGAGGAAGAAATGATTCAAATAACTGGGGTTGCATTATACATACTGATATTCATAGGTCAGGTCATTCAGGTCATGATAGGTACGCTCCGCGTCATTTTTATGTCAAAGGGGCAAAAGAAGATTGCTATCAGCCTGACATTTATTGAGTATGGACTTTATGTGATCATATTCAGCTCGGTTCTTTCAAATATGTATGCTGATCCCTTTAAAATCGTGGTATATATTGCTGCTACAGCACTGGGTATTTATTGTGGAATGCTCATAGAGAACCGCATGGCGGTGGGGCTTTCGTCCATGCAGGTGATATGCAGCAGGCAGCATGCCCAGACGTTGGGGCATGCACTACGCGAGCACAATTTCGGAGTGACCATATTTGATGGGCACAGTGTGGATGGTACAGAACGATGCATGTTGTTTATTCAGCTCCGCAGGAAGCGTGTGGCAGAGGCGGTCAATCTTATCCACGAAATCGAGCCAACCGCAGTTGTTTCTCAAACTGAAGCACAGACCATCAGCGGCGGGTATATACGCTGAGCAATTCAAAAAAATGGTGTCTTCGCCGCCCGGGTCGTGCTGATCTGGCAAGTCAGTGCGCTGCGCGCACAATTATTTACAAAATCCACGCTGTGAAATAACCCCCGGGAGGCTGTGAAATAAAAATCCCGGGAGGTCTTCGCCGCCCGGGTTGCACTGATCTAGCAAGTCAGTGCGCTGCGCGCACATTATTCCCCAAAAGACCAGGTCAAGAAACAGGATTCAGGTCACGAACTGGTTTCAGGCTGTCAAGCAGGATTCCCTGGCACCATATACTCCCTGAATTCCAGACAGAGCATCGTAATATCATCAAACTGCGGCGCATCGCCGACAAAGGCGTCAAGATCCCCCTTGACAGCGGGAAGCAGGTCGTTCGGTTTCTTATCCAGATTGCTGTTAAGAACAGCTTCCAGCCTGTCCATGCCATACAGCGCGTTCTTATTGTTCGCAGCTTCAGGAACACCATCCGTATACTGAAAGAATTTGTCTCCGGGTGACATCATAAAGGTTCCGGCATTGTATGTCATCCCCTCCATTCCGGCAAGCACAAATCCGGGTTTCACCTTCTGGGCCTCATATTTATTGCCTGACGAAGCAAGGAACGGTTGGTTGCTCATGCCCGGCATTCACGTATGTCATTTCACCGCTCCTAAGATCCAGCACTGCTTCAAAAGCCGTTATGAAAAGAGCCTCACTGTTAGAACCGCACAGCAGATCATTTACTTCCTCAAACACTGCTCCCAGATCACGCCCTGGCTGGGTATGATCCTTGATCAGAGTTTTGCCGATTACCATGAACAGAGCGGCTGGCACACCTTTTCCGGAAACATCAGCCACCACAATTGCCAGATGCGTCTCATCAACCATGAAGAAGTCATAGAAATCCCCACCCACCTCCTTGGCCGGATCCATTGTAGCAAAAATATCAATTTCTTTTCTGTCCGGGAAAGCAGGGAAAATGCATGGCAGCATTGATTGTTGAATATTAGTTGCGACACTGAGTTCAGCCTCATTCTTTATAGCGCGTGAGCTCCATAGAACTGAATAAAAGAGCAGGCAGAATTCAATCACAAATATGAGGCAGATCGTCAGATAGAGCGGAAAGAACCAGAATGAGCCGGGAAAGATCCCATTCTGATTGGTGAACACATTGATGATATAAAAGCCTATCACTGAAACAAGCGGGGCCATAACAAAAGTCGCCATCTTCCCTGCAAGTGTATCGATCATAGCCTGGAAATGTTTTCGCAGGAACTTAAAATAGAAAAAGAATATCAACGAATACACCACTACCTTTATTACGATAAAAAACAACAGGTTTGGAACTTCATACGGGCTCTCCTTAATAAGGCCCAGTTTTCCTGCAAACAAAGCATCAGTCGTGCCGCAGAACATAAAAGTCGCAACGTTGTCGATCAGGCACGCGGTCAGTGCAACAAACAGTTTTTCCGACCAGTGCCCCTTATATAGCACACTGGCTTCCAGGCATACCACCGCACTGAGTCCGATAATCCCGAAAGTATCATCTGTAAGATTGACGGAATAAGAGAACCAGGTCATGACATAAGCAATTATTCCTATTGCCGCCCAGGCAGGAATCATCACTTTATGTGGATATTTTGGCTTCAATGTTACCGCTGTTATCAGTGCTCCAAATACAGCTGCGAGAAATACCGCAAAACTCCATAATGTGATTACCATCTCTCAATCAACCTCCTCAAACATATTAAGTCCGTCCAATGCCTTAATATAACAGTTCAGGTATTCCTCAGTAAACTCAGGCCAACTCTCATTCAAAGTCTGCAGGATCGCATTGGTAGTTTTCTGTGTGACCGGTATGAAGCAGCAGCCCGGCTTCGGTCTTTCTGTGAGCAA
>JAAZDA010000360.1 GCA_012512995.1 Clostridiales bacterium
ACCACGGGGTGCTTCATATCTGTTAGTGACACGGCCTGCCGGAACCTTTGGCATCTTCACTCCGAGATTGATATCGCCGTCCGGAAGCTTATCGAGTGCCTGGCGTATTATCTTAATGCTCTCAATTGTCTCAAGAACACGAACAACGACACGCGCATAAACATCACATGATTTGACTACCGGAACATCAAAATCGAAATCTTCGTATGAAGAATACGGCTCGTCACGGCGTACATCAACATTTATTCCTGATGCTCTTGCGTGAGGTCCTACCGCACCGATCCTCTCGGCATCGCTTGTAGTAAGGACACCGACTCCCTGTGTTCTCATCGCAAGTGTTTTGTCATGCGTGAGCCAGTGTGTTATCGGCTTCATCCTCTCCTCAAGATCATCCATTGCATCAAGGATGTATTTCTTCATATCTCCATCGATATCACGGCGCACACCTCCGATGATATTCATCGCATAGTTGACACGGTTTCCTGTGAGTGCCTCAAGTGTGTCCATAGTGCGCTCACGATCCTTCCAGACCTGCATGAAAAGACTGTCGTGTCCTACTATATGACACGCGACACCTATCCAGAGAAGATGTGAATGAATACGCTCGAGTTCGGAAACAATATCACGGATATACTGACCGCGCTTTGGAACTTCCATACCGGCTATAGCCTCAACACTAAGGCAATATGACTCAGCATGTGAGTGCGAACAAATACCGCAGACTCTCTCAACAAGTGTGATAGTCTGGATAAAATTGCGCTCCTGCGCCAGCTTTTCAATTCCGCGGTGATTGTATCCGATGAAGACTTTGGCGTCAGTGATTTTCTCGCCATCAATAATAAGACGTGCATGTACCGGTTCCTCAAGAGCCGGATGATATGGTCCTATGGGAATGATGTAACTCATTACTTGAATCCCCCTTGTCATCAGTAAAAATCAGCATTTTTATTATAGAAGCAGGGCACAAAATAGTCAACGCAAAACCATGTCCTGCACTATATCCTGTACACTTTTTATACTTTGCGTCCTCTTTCCTCAATCGTAATATACTCGCGCTCAGGGATCACTGTCCGGTATGCCGGACGGATGATCTTGCTGCCGCCTGACAGTTCTTCCATTCTGTGAGCGCTCCAGCCCACAATCCTGGCAATTGCAAAGATCGGAGTGAAAAGTTCCTTCGGAAGTCCGAGCATTTCATATACAAGTCCTGAGTAAAAGTCTACGTTGACGCTTACGCCCTTGTACATCTGGCGCTCTCCGGAAATAAGCTGCGGAGCAAGTCTTTCAACACGGTCATATAATTCAAATTCCCGCTTCATATCATCGCCTTTAGCCTCAGCGAGCCGCTTTACATATGACTTCAGGATGATAGCACGCGGATCCGATTTGGAGTAGACCGCATGGCCAACGCCATAGATAAGACCGGCATGATCAAAACCTTTCTTGTCCAGAAGTTTTTGCAGATAAGCGGAAACTTCATCATCATCTTCTGTATCACGTACATTTTTCTGGAGATCGTCAAACATGTTGACGACCTTTATGTTGGCGCCTCCGTGTCTTGGTCCCTTGAGAGACCCAAGTGCAGCTGCCATAGTCGAATATGTATCTGTCATTGTTGATGAGACTACATGCGTCGTAAATGTGGAATTATTTCCGCCGCCGTGATCCATATGCAAAACAAGGCATATATCAAGTATTCTGGCTTCCAGCTCAGTGTATTTGCCATCCGGGCGAAGAATGTGGAGCAGGTTTTCGGCAAGCGTACCTCCCTGAAGTGGTTTGTGTATATAAAGACTGCCACCGTTATTGTAATAGCTGTTTGCCTGATAGCCATATATAGCGAGCATTGGGAAAACACTGATAAGCTGCATGCTCTGACGCAACACATTTGGCAGACTGACATCATCAGCATTGTCGTCATACGAATACATCGTGAGCACACATCTCGCCAGCATATTCATCATATCTCCGCTCGGCGCTTTCATGATCACATCTCTGACAAAATTCTTCGGAAGGCTGCGATAGAAAACAAGCTGTCTCGAGAATGAGTTCATCTGCCTCCTGTTCGGAAGCTCACCAAAAAGAAGAAGATATGCAATTTCCTCGAACCCGAATCTGTATGACTTACCGGTCATATCAATCGGGCCTTCAGTCGGGGCTATGGCAGAATAATCGACCTTTCCGCTGGAAAGCTTTACACTCTCATGAAATCTGCGATGATCCTCCGCAATGATATCCGACATATGATCAGGATGTTCAACAGCATCAACTATTGCTTTGTCCCCTGTAAGACCTGCAACAAGATCCTCTATAGCGTATCCGCGATAGAAAAGATGACCGTAATCAGGCTCTTCCTTCCCATCAACGACCTTTTTCGCTCTGATCTCACTTATGCTCGTGAGTCCCGCTAACACGCCTTTGCCATTGAGGTCGCGCAAGCCGCGCTTAACATCGTATTCCTTATAAAGTGACTGATCGATCTGATCCGCCTCAAAAGCCTTATGTGCCATGACCTTTATTCTTGGTGTTATTTCCGAGTACTTGTTTATCTGGTTTTTCTTATTTGTCATTTAGTGCCCTCATTCCACAGCTTTCTTTGCTGCGGTCAATCATCATTCTGTTTTAGGTTTCGTAATAGATTCTACCATGTTGTGCTTCCCAGTCAAAGATACAAAAGAAGTATTCTGATGTAAAAAAAAGAGGCGGCAGATCAGTCAGAATCTCTGGCTTTACTGCCTCCCCTTCAAATTACATTTTCTGCACTATTACTGTACTGCAAATGCTCCGTAGAGATAGCCAAAACCTATATAGCCCTTGGCATCTACCATAGAAGCTACATCTGTTCCTGCCGGCATACTGATCTTACATGTAGTATCAATAGCTGTATTGAATGTTACATTGAGTGTGATGTCAGGTCTTGCTTCCCATGCAGTTATGGCCGCCTTGGAAAAGCTCGTCCACTTTGTGGTAGTGATCTGAACTGTAGCTCCCGGAGCTGCGTTCTTGATTGCGTCCGCTGTCTGCTGCTGAAATCCAACATAAGAATCGGCAAATGTATCAGCTCCATAACTTGTTCCCGGATCTACAACGCGGACATCCACATTTTCATACTGGTCATGATCTGCAATATAGAACCAGAACGAAACTCCGTTCGACGTCTCATCAGAAGCGATATACAGAGCGACCTTGTATGTCCCGTTAGAATTGCTGAGAATCTCTGCATATGTTCCGGAACTCTTTGCATTTGTGACATAAACACCGTCAAGTGCATTCGAACTCTTGTTATAACAGGTGACGATCCTTGAATGACCTCTGCTTATCGTCATAGTCTGATTGTCGAAATCCAGGAGTGTTGTCGCGCCGAAAACAGTTGTTCCCAGCATCACTGTCATTGTCAGAACAGCCAGAAGTGAAGCAATAAACCTTTTTGTAATTTTCATAATATTGTCCTTTTGACCCTTTCTATCCGCAGGCATATGTTACACTGCCGGATTGAAGTAACTCTGTTTATCAGGATATCGTTGCGATTTCCTGTAAAAACATTATAACTGCAAACGGGAATAAAATGAACAACAGAAAGCGAAATTTTTACACAATTTCACACAATTACCTGACTAAGCTACATATAGTGCATCAAAACCGTAAATGGCACAAATTATTTGTGATCACAAAGTGACTCTCTGATAATAGGTTCCGGCATGAACAGATAATTCCCGTCATACATGGGGTCATCAAGCATTTCCAGTATCGTCGCCGCAGCCCTCCTGCCCAATATTTCCTTTGGATGCGGAAAAGTTGTGATCTTCGGGCTGCATGAATCAGCGATATCAGCATTATCGATACTGACTATTGAAAGGTCTTCCGGAAGTCTCATTCCGCGCTTCTCGCATCCCGTTATCATCTGCGCCGCCACTTCATCATTATATGTAAATACAGCTGTGCAGCCCTCAAGTCTCTTTAACATGTAGTCCATCATCGGTTCCATATTGCCTACCGCTACTGTGTCAAGCCAGACTATGTGTTCCTCTTCCGGAATAAGACCTGCACCACGAATGCCTTTCATGTATCCCACATAACGTTCAGGACCCTGAGCATCCTCCGCATGGAAAATCCCGCCTATGCGTTTGTGCCCTCTTGAAATAATGAGTTTTACCGCTTCCTCAGCGACTCGCTCGTCATCAAGCCTTATGCACGGTATATCCAGATCTCGATATACCGCATTTATAAATAGAACAGGAATCCCGCGTTCTCTCAGTTCCTCATAGCACTTATTGTTAGGATTGGGAAGTGCTCCCTTCGATGGTTCAGCTATGATCCCGTCTATATTGTCATTCTCGAGCAGATTGCTGAGT
>JAAZDA010000361.1 GCA_012512995.1 Clostridiales bacterium
ATATAGGCAAAACACGTGAGCTCTCAGCGTTTCCAAAGAATGACTACACCGAAGAAGGTCAGTTCATAGGGCACATCGTTATCGGCGTAGAAATGATCGACGACAAGATGCGGGAAATCCCTGATTTTCCGCCCATTCTTGCGACTGAACTCCGCCACTGCATTCTCTCCCACCACGGCGAACTTGATTACGGCTCACCGAAGGTGCCCGCAATAATGGAGGCTGCGGCGCTCAATTTTGCCGACAACACAGATGCCCGCATGGAGATCTTCAAGGAACTCATCAACGGCAGCAACCAGCCTGACTGGATCGGCTATCAGAACGGACTGGCAACAAATATCAGAAAGACAGAGATCTGAATAAATCAAATAAAATCTACCTGAAATTCACTATTCGGAATAACCGGCATAAAACGTCGCTGAAATTTTGACATTAACTAACTTAGATGATCAGTTTGTAATAGAGGCAAACTCAGAAAATGAAAAAAGATGATGTTCTGCAACTTACAATAGAAGACATAGGAAGCGACGGCGAAGGCATTGGCCACATCGACCTTTCTGCCGGATCATATGACGAACCGCAGCGCCGCTACACGATTTTTGTGAAGGACGCTGTCATCGGTGATGTAGTGACCGTCAAGATCATGAAGGCACTCCAGAGTTTTGCATACGCAAAACTTGTTTCAATCGACAAACCCTCACCTGACCGCGTAGAGCCAAAATGTCCAATCGCTGCTCAATGCGGCGGCTGTCAGATACAGGCACTGGACTACAATAAACAGTTGGAATTCAAGCAGAAGAAAGTGATGAACGACCTCGTCAGGATCGGAGGTTTTGACGAATCTCTTATCAGTGAGATCACAGATCCTATAATCGGTATGGAGGATCCGTACTGTTATCGCAACAAGGAACAGGTGCCTGTCGGCACCGACAAAGACGGCAATCCTGTCACCGGTTTCTATGCATCGCACACGCACAGCATTGTGCCGATGACTTCCTGCGCGATCGGCGATCCCGAGAACGATCTTATCCTCAACACAATTCTTGACTATATGAAGGCCGAAAATGTGCCTTCTTATGACGAAAAGACCGGAACCGGCCTTTTGCGCCACATTCTCATTCGTTCCGGCGTCTACAGCCGCGAGGTCATGATCTGCCTCGTCGTGAACGGCGACAGCCTTCCTTCAGAAAACAAGCTCGTCGAACTTCTGCGCTTGCTTCCTTTTGTCACAAGCATCTCCATAAACACCAATAAATCGCGCGGCAACGTGATCCTCGGCCGCAAGCTCCGTGTACTGTGGGGCGAAGAATCTATCGTCGATACCCTGCATGTTTATAAGGTCGAATATGAGGAGAGCACACGAAACCCTGCGGCTTCGTTACATGATGATTCCGCAGCTTCAGGCAACGACACATCCGGCATTGACGCATCCAGGACCGCTCACTTTATTCCGACAGGCGAAGCCGTGAATTTCCGCATTTCTCCGCTCTCTTTCTATCAGGTAAATCCTAAACAGACGGAGAAGCTCTATAGCATCGTCCTGGAATATTGCAAGCTTAACGGGCACGAGACGGCCTGGGATCTTTACTGCGGTATCGGCACGATCTCCCTTTTCCTGGCAAAACATGCGAAGGAAGTCTACGGCGTTGAATCCGTAGAAGATGCTGTCCGCGATGCCAGGAATAACGCAAGGCTCAACAATATCGAAAACGTGGAATTCGAAACAGGACGGGCTGAAGATGTTTTGCCGGCTTATGTGGACAGACACAAGTCCGAGCACAGGAAACATCCGGTGGATGTCATCGTTGTCGACCCGCCTCGCAAGGGACTCGACGATGTGACAATAGGGGTGATGCTCGCCATGGCGCCGCCGCGCATAGTCTACGTCAGCTGCGACCCCGCGACCATGTCGCGCGACCTTAAGAAACTGACTGCGGCTCAAAAAGATGCCGCAGGAAATAAGTATTCATACAAACTCCAGCGCGTACAGCCGGTCGATCAATTCGGCCACACGGTACATGTTGAGACGGTTGTGTTACTCACACGTGAAGTCTGAAGCACAAGGCAAAACAAACCGCTAATTTGTCTTCCTGTACGAAGAGGGCAAATCTCCTGTGGTACTGTGAAATGCACGTGTGAAAGATCTATAGTCGTTAAAACCACATTGTTCAGCAATATCAGTAATGCTTAAGTCTGTTGAACTCAAAAGCTCTTTTGCTTTGTTAGTTCTGATTTGGTTTAAGTATGTATGATAATTTATTCCCAGTTTGTCCTTAAACATCTGACTGATATATGTGCTGTTCATATGAAATGTATCTGATAGACGCTGAAGGCTTACATCTTCACTGAGGTGATCGTTCATCCAGTTTATTATCTGGGTTATTCTTCTCATATCCGCATCATCACTAATATGAGTTATTCTCCCCGAGAAAGTGCTGGTTTTTATATTGTCTGTTGCCTTTCGAATAACTTCACCTAATTTTGAATAATCAACTGGCTTCAGTATATAATCAACTGCATCCAACCGAAGCGCTTCCTGGCAATACTTAAAATCATCATATCCAGTCACAATAATAAACTGAGTATACACGTCTCTTTGTCGAATGACCTTTAGTGCGTCAATTCCATTTATTATTGGGATGTTGATATCCATCATTAAAATATCAGGGCGCAGGGTTTCTGCCATATTTATGGCAGAGACCCCGTCCATTGCTTCACCAACTATTTCGCATTCAAATTCTTCCCAGTTGAATAGCTTTCTGAGCCCCTGTAGAATTATAGCTTCATCATCTACCAGCATTACTCTATATTTTCTCAACGTTCATAACCTTCACTATTGCCTGGAGATTTCATATCTCTCATCAACGTAATCTTTGTGCTTCCTGAAGAATGGCGTCCTTCCAAAGATACATCTATTATTCCTTCGATTTTACTACCGGCAAACCCATCCGAATTAATGGTAAACTCAACCTCTGCTTTAGATCCATGAAGGTTATTCAAGGGAAGTTCAACGCTACTTCCATCAACAGCAATTGCACCTTCAGGCAGATACATAGTGATTTTTGCCCACTGCTGTTGTCTCATAGTCATCGAGTTTAGTACTGTCACTCTCAGTTTTTTGTTCTCTCTGCTATGAAAATTAACAGAACCTTCATAATCTATCATCACGCTGAACGCCGGAAATGCGTTTCTAACAATATATGGAGAAAGTGCGCAGAGATCCTTTACCGGTAGTTCTTCTGATTTACCATTCCCGTTTATCAGATAAAGGTAATCATCAACACTTTCGCAATATAATTCCTTATCATCGTCACATTCTACCGACAACCCGGAAGGATCCAGAATATCGCAATACTCTTGTCCCATAAATGCAGGCATATCTCGAATTACTCTTTCTGTAAGCTCTGTAACCGTGTTTGGGACCCATATTCCCTGACTTGTTTTATCAATACACATTGTGGCGATTTTATCATTCAGTGGTGCTGCCCATTTTCCCGGAAGCCCCGAGGCTCCAAGAATAATGCCCATAATTGCCCCTAATGTCGCGCATGTACAATCTGTATCTTCACCACATGAATTTGCCAGCACCAGACTACGGCCAAAATCATCATTCCCATAAAGCCAGCCCGCCATAGCGAAGGCCACATTTTCAGGGCAATCAAACCCAGGTTTGCCAACCTCCATGCCGTCGTTACCTTCAGTTTTAATCTCGCTGATTTTAATTGTCTGAATCCCAAATGTTCCCGGTGCGCAATTATGTATTTGCTTACGTGCTTCACCGAAAGGCACCTTATTTTCATAGCATTCCAGTGCCTTACGTACTGCTCTTGAAAGATATGTGTCCTCTGGCACATACGAAAGAGCTATATCTATAAGCTTGAATTTGTCACTCTCAACGAACGCCGCACTTTGAAGAGAAGCCGTAAATATTTCTCCATACATTCCTTCATCAGCATGATCCACTATAGCGTCTTCGTATGCATATCTTGCCGCTATCTCTGGATGCCCCGGTGCAAGACATGCCCAAATTTCTGACCTTATCCAGCATCCATTTGAATCCTTATATGTATTATCAATTACTCCTGTTAATGGTGGCTGAAGCCCTGCTCGAAGATTTGCTTTTCCAGTACCATATTCCACCCAATTAGGGATTACATATGAGAGCCAATAATCGCCCAAAATGGAAGCATTTACATTTCTACCATATCTCTCCACCGCTGCCAACCATACAATTTGCAGATCAAGATCATCATTTGGTGGCGGTCCTTGCGTCAAATCCTGAACATAAAAATCCGCATTTATTTCTTCTCTCTTTGCTTCAAAAGGGGCTCCAAGGACACCTCCTATATTCTTTCCCGCCCAACACCCCATAACCTTGTCTCTGTATGTAGCAAGATTCATCTTTTTCATAATTCCGTTTTCTCCTTATCTGCGCCATCGCGCTGTTTTATAAATTCGTTATGAATGATATTCTCTTTTAACAAGACAGTAACAGTAACTCCACCGTCAACATTATTTGAAAACTTCACTGATCCATTATTTCCATAATAGAGGCTTAGCCTTATTTGTACATTTCTTACCCCTATATGCCCATTTTCTTTGTTGCTGATTCTGCATCTTTCATTATCCATGGGTGCATTCAGCTCTTCCAGCATTTTACTATCCATGCCTATTCCATCATCAGATATGATAATTCTGACAGTATTGTTTTCTGGGACTGAGCCTTCATCGTCAATCAGTTTTTCTGCTTTCAGTATGATATGCCCACGATAGTTTCTATTCCTTAAACCATGAATAAGACTGTTTTCAACTAAAGGCTGCAAAATAAAATTTGGAATTCTGATTCCTTCAATATCTCCTTCTACGAACCGGCTGTATTCCAATTGCATATACCTGAATTTCATGAGATTCATATATGCATCCAACATGTCGATTTCTGCACTTAACGTTACAAGTGGGCTATCTACTTTAGTACTGAGTCTGTAATAAGTAACAAGTTGCATAAGAATCTCTGATGTCTCTTTGTCTCCATTCAACGCAGCATGAATTCTGATCATATCCAGTGTATTGTACAAAAAATGAGGATCGATCTGGTTTTTCAAATATAGCATTGAGAGGTTTTGTTCCGTTATCTCAGATTCTTGAAGCCTTATCTTATTCTCATATTCCTTAACCAACAACTCATCAATATAATCCATCATTTGATTAAATGATGCCTTGAGTACCCCTACTTCATCTCGCTTTATGACCAAATATCTTTTTGTGCGATTTTCAATGCTGAAGTTGGCCATATCCTCAGAGAAATTCATGAGTCTTTTCAAACTTCTATTTGTAATAAAACAGCTTATGATTACAGCTGCAAGCCCAGACAATACAGACACCGCAATACATGAAATGAAATCAAATTTCAGTTCATCGTATACATACATAACTGGTTTTGCTGTTATTAGCGATATGTCACTATAGTCTGATTTTTGTACGGAGACTATACATCTTGTGCCCCTGAAGTTCTCGATGATGCCTTTCTCGTTTCCCCCGGCATTACTAAGGGATCCACTGATTTCTTCTATTCTCCCGTGTAGTTCCGGTTCAACTTCGCTAAAGCTCTTTCCTATCAGATTTCCATCCTGACAGCAAATAACTTCACCCTCTCCGCTTACCATCATGTAGTACATTTTGGAATCCAGGTACTGATCTGCAATATTACGCAATGTTGATACCGGTGTGATAAGAGCAATATGTCCTATTTCTTCCTGAGGTGAAAAGCTTCTTACTGGACGAATTAAATATATGCAGTTATTCTTATATGGGTCATTCGCATACAACGATTGATAATGCAGATAATCTGGTAGCTGACCAAAAAACAACTTACACCCAGAGATATTTCCATCCAGATACTCATTTTGCTTGATTTTCTGCACGAAACCAGTCTCTGATACATTCCGCATATGACTTGGGTTAAGGCTATCCTGCGAATAAATAACGGATTTTTCATCCATAATATATATGCCACTGACATCATCTCGAATAGAAACCAATGAAGTAAATAATCCACTTAAATATTCCGTATTCTCCAGCTTTTGTTTATATGATTCGTTGCTGTAATTCTTGATAATATACTGGGTCTCAGTATCAGAAAAACTTATAAGCGAGACGCGTCCCATATCCTTAAGCGAATTATCTACGGAATTCAAAGTGTTCGAAATATATACGTTCATCATCTGCTTATCTTTACTTATATGAATTCTGAACTCCCCTATAAGCATGATTACAAGAATAAGCGTGCAGGCAATAAGAAAAACTGCTCCATTGGCCAAACCTATCTTGGTCATAAGGCTTTCATGTTTACTTACATTGCGATTTGATTTCACTTTTCCATCAGAATGCTCTTTGACGATTAACCCACTTTTCACAAGCTATCCCTTTACAGCTCCCGCCGTTAATCCTGAAACAAGGCTCTTTGAAGCAAATATATAAAACACCGCAATCGGAAGCAGGCAAATAACCAGCGCCGCATACATAACATTGACTGTAAACCCACTCGATGACTGTGTCTGCATAAACCTTAATGGAACAACAGACAGAGGTTGCAACTCTGTATCATTTATGAAAATCATAGCCATCTGTAATTCATTCCATGAATTAAGGAAAGTCTGAATAAGTACAAATGTCAGTCCCGGCTTTGCTATGGGCAGCATTATCAGCCTGAAAATATCCCACATACTTGCACCATCAATTTCACCCGCATCAATTAGCGAATTTGGAAGAGCATCATAATAGTTCTTTAACATCAGAAGGTTAAAACAACAGTTTAATGTCGCATATGGAAAAATCAGCGAAAATGGCGTGTTATTAATGTTTAGTCCCCTTACAATTTGATATAAGGGATAAATTAATGCAGATGTCGGGATCATCAGTCCAGTCAAAATAATATAATACAGCACTCTTCTTCCTGGAAATTCGATTTTAGAAAAGGCGAATGCCGCTAATGAACAGAAAATCCCAACAAAAATAAGTGTTCCGCCGACAACAAGCATACTCGTCAGGAAGTTCCTGAACAAATTGAAATATTCAAAGACCTTTTTATAGTTAGTGAATCCGCCTATTCCAAACGACTTGTTAATCATTAATGCGAGTGGATAAACACATATTATAAGGAAAATAACACACATTACCTCTGCCACAATTGAATAACACCTTGAGTTCTTCATCAGCCTGCCAGCTCCTTATCCTTGTCATCTTTGTAATACATTTTCAGCTGTACAAAAGTGATGATCATTGCAATTATGAACATTATTACAGCAACAGCTGATGCCTGGCCTTGCTTAAACAAATTAAAAGATAATGTATATATATAAGTCGAAAACGTTTCGGTAGCATGCGCCGGCCCACCTTTAGTCAAAACATATGGCAAATCGAAGCACTTCAATGATCCCAAAAATCCAAGAATAAACAATGTATAATGCGTCCCCCGTAACAACGGGAATGTTATATACCTGAATCTTTGCAGGGTCCCTGCTCCGTCCAGAGTTGCCGCTTCATATAAATCTTCAGGTATGGTAAGCATACTAGAGTAATACATCAGCATACTATAACCAGTCCATTGCCAAATGTTAACGAATATAATACAGGCAAGTGCAAACTTTGGATCCGCGAGCCACTGTTGACAAAGGAAATCCAAATGGACACTTCTCAGCAATTCATTCAGATACCCACGATTTGTCTCAAATATCTTTGAAAAAATATCACCAATAATAGTAGGGGTTGTAATGACCGGCAAGTAAAACATTATTCTGTAAAAACCTGAGAGTTTAATTTTTCTTGTAAAAAAAGAAGCAAATATAAGTCCCAGAAACGCTTGAATAAATGTTGTAAATACGGCAATCATGACAAAGTTATAAATCGTTTTGTTCATTGTTTTGTCATGAAATATCTTAATGAAGTTTTGAAACCCTACAAAGGTTTTTTCAATATCTATCCCATTCCAGTCATAAAAACTGATAATAAAGTTGTAAATAATAGGATACACAATAAAAATAGAGAATAGAACAAAAACCGGCAAAATGAATAGATACCCCGTCATTACCTTTTTGTTTTTTCTTTTCATATTATCCCCTGTATGGATGAGGGATAGGCAATAAATCTGCCTATCCCCTATCCAAATATTTATTCTACAATCTATTACTATCTTTCCTGTGCTTCTGATGCACTCTGAATAATTGATGCTGCCTCTTCAGGAGTTTCATCGCCTAAAGCAAGTGTTGAAAGATTATCAGTGATTGCCTGCTTAAGGTCTGCATAAGGCATTTCACGGTACCCACCAACATTTGATTCTGATTGTTTTACAATAAAGTTAAGGCAATCCTTACCATTATCGGATAACCCATTAACGTTAAGTTCAAGGTCAGTTCTTGACGGGCAATACTGCAACTTTTGGTTAATGAGGTAATCTTGTCCATCATGAAGCATCCAATCAATAAACCTATAAGCTTCATCAGGATGTGTTGAATTTTTATTCATGCACAGACAAACATCTACAGATGCCTGGACCGGAGCTGCCTTTCCATCATTATTCCAGTCAATAAGGAATGCAGTATGATGTGAATCATCACTGTTATAAACTTTCTGACTTCCTTCATCTGAATCAAGGAATGCTCCACAAGCCCATGAGCCATTGAGAATCATAGGAACAGATCCTTCCTTTTGAAACAGATCAGTTGTATCAGTATACATCCCTACTCCAAGAGCGCCATCTTGAAATACTCCTTCAGTAAAACAGTCCTGCCATATTTTAAATGACTGAATCATATCCGCGTCTTCAAAAAACGTCTTTCCATCAAGTGCAGAATACAATTTATCCGAATTAATATCATTTGCGATATTCATCCATGTATCAATATTAATCCATGCATCCTTTGCTCCAATAGCCAGCGGGTATTCACCGTTATCACGCAATGTCTGGCATACTTTCTTCAAATCGTCAAGCTTTTCATTCTCAGAAATTGTAAGTCCATATTTATTCAAAAAAGCATCGTCAGACCAGGCAAAGCCTGCGTAGGTGAGTCCAAGCGGTAATGCATAATACTCACCATCATCCGCCTTAAGAAGGCTCATGCAGTAATCATTATATTCACTTTCCCAATCATCTCCGTACTGTTCCTTAACATATGGTGAAAGATCCGCTTCATAATCTCTGAACTCCTCATATGTTGCTCCTGTCTGCATTCCATATACATCTGCGGCGTCTCCTGCTGCCAAATCAACCTTTAGTTTTTCTACATGGTCAGTATATGGCATATACTTAAACTCTATATCAATGTCTGGATTAGCTTCTTCAAATGCAGCTTCCAGAGCATCATAATTCTCTTCGCCAGGGTTCCAGGTCTGAAATACAATTTTTGTCTTCTCTCCTGATGCTGCTTTTTCTGTTGCAGCAGTTGTTTCTGATGTAGCTTCAGCTGAAGCCGTTTCACTTGTTGATGTATTTGTTGCTGTATCTGAGCTTGCAGCTG
The DNA here is from genome assembly GCA_012512995.1 of Clostridiales bacterium. Lineage (GTDB taxonomy): Bacteria > Bacillota > Clostridia > Lachnospirales > Lachnospiraceae > CAG-791. The sequence continues at coordinate 9,513 of JAAZDA010000361.1, forward strand.
TAGCTGATTCTGCAGCTGACGAACCACACCCAGCTAACGATCCAACGACCATTGCACTTGCTAATATGATGCCAATTTTCTTTCTTTTCATAGCATTATTCCTCCCATTTGGTTTTCTTTTCTATTATTTCCAGCAAATTGTGCACTATTGCTACATTCATACTATATATGATTCAATATTTATAATATATGCTGTTATTCTAGATGAAAGTAACAAATTTTAGTGTAATCAAGCACAAACATATGTCAGATGTAGTTCTTCCTTTTTACGATTGTTTATATATGTACGTTGTCTTCATGTACAGAACATAAACAAAAGAGACTCGCTTTCCTAATTTTTCTTTAAGAAAAGCTTGCCTCTCAGTGATATATCATACATTAGACTGAATTATACTTTCTAAAACCACAATGTATCTATTACCAACATTAACTAAGTCATTATGACATTCCAATAACACTAGTATAGCGTAGTATAAAAGCACCTGAAAAAAGCAGTTCAACTTAGGGTATTTCAATCATGCGCGCGGATGTTTTATTGAATCTTTTCCTCAGAACCATGCTGCATCAAAAGTTTATGCTATCCATTCTTCTATAGTTATTTCACCGTAAATTTAGTCCATTCAATATGGTCATTTTCCATTACATTATCTGCTTTTTGAAACCCGATCCGTTCATAGAATGGAACAGCTTTTTTACTTGCGATCAAATATACTGCTATATCCTTTTCGCCACCAGCTATGTTGTGTGCAGTTTCCATGAGACGACGGCCTATTCCCTGCTTTTCATAATCCCTGTCAACTCCAAGATCTGTCACATAGAGCCAATATGCGTAATCTGTCAGGCCAAAAAGGACTCCGACTATTGATCCGCTATCATTTCTGGCAATAAGGCTGATCTGAACATTATTTACAAGTTTCTCAATTCTTTCATTGAATCGTTCCTGAGGGTATTGTGTTCCCAGATCCGTCCTTTTCAAAAAATCTACATACTCCTTCGAAGAGATGCGTTCCTCTTCAATACTTATGTCTTCGTTCATATTCGCCTCTGCCTGTTTACAGGTCAACTATCCTCTTTCAAGCGTTTCTTGTTTGTTCACACTGTCAGTCTCATGTTCCCAGAATTGATATCCCTCGGGACTTCCTCAGCGCTGCTCATAGTATCTCACAGTCTTCCCATGCTCTTTCGCATACTTGATCTCCGACCTCGTGCTGTCTCCGATATACCCGCCGACATTTATTCCACCTTGCGTTCAAATTGTCTCTATCATGACGCTCACCTCTGCAGTTGCGGTTGCAGCCTCAGTTCCATTTACATACACTTTGATAAATACGCCATGATATATGGAATCAACTGTCATATCACCGATTTTCTTCCATCGGGTGTCTCCTTACTGCTGACTTTTGCCAACTCTCACGGTCTCCAGTCCACTATCCCGCCGATGTTGTGCACAGAAGTGTAGCCCATGTTTATCAGGAGGCTTGCAGCAGTCGACGATCTCGCGCCTGTCCTGCAATAGAGATAAAGCGGCGTGTCCAGCTTTGACACATATGTACTAATAGACTGAATATCTTGCAGCGGCACATTGATACTGCCCGGAATGCTGCGTTCCATAAATTCTCCACGCGTTCTGACATCCACGAGTTTTGCTCCCTGAATGTTCCTGCACTCTGCACGCCCGCTGTTGATATCCAGCCCGTTATTAGGTTTGTCCGCTTTCAAGAAATCAAATAGCCCCATATATGTTCTCCTCTGTTTTAAACATCATTGCTCAGACATGATAAACCGTTCCGTCTCTTCTGGGTTTATCCGCAGGCTCTTCGCCATCTGCGTACCCAAGTATGCAATGACCTATTCCCTCATAGTCGCCAGTGATGCCCCACTTCTTAAGAAGCTCTCTGCCTTCCGGGCTGTCAAATTCTTCCTTTGCCCTGTGGATCCAGCAGCTTCCAATACCAAGTGAATGTGCCGCCAGCATGAGATTTCCCATTGCAAGCGCTCCATCATAAACATATGTCGGAGCCGTCTTGTCCGCCAGAACTACTATTACCGTCTGTGCCCCATAGAACGGATCAGAATCTGTTCCCATAATTCTTGCGTTCATCTCTGACAGCTCATCCCGTGTTTCCTTATCAGTAACAGCAACAAAGATCACCGGCTGCCTGTTCATACCGCTCGGAGCATATGTGCCGGCTTTCAGGATCATATCAAGATCCTCTCTGCTCACTTCCTTAGCTGAAAACTCCCTGATACTTCTCCTCGTTTCAATTGCTTTCAGGACTTCATTCATGATATCCGGCTCCTTTCTCCATGTTTACCTCCCTAATTGCCTCAATCAGGAAGCTCACCGGCCTGAATCCGTCATTACATGAGATCATCGCAGACTTAGGATCCTTCATCCAGCCATCATAGAAATCCTGCCCACCACATGCCAGCGTCAAAACAAATGGCGCCAGGCTATCCCACGCACTCCCGCACATTCCTTCAGGCATCTGTGCGTCCTTAGAAATGAACACCTGTCCTTCTTCAAGATCACATGTATGCTCAATAGGATTCTCATACTTCTCCGAAAGGTCCTTGTATGTTGCCTTCCTGATAACTGTTAATCTGACCTCTTTCATCCAACTCCTCCTTCAAATAGCATATGTAATTCCTCTTAATTATCATTCTTCTACAATTGTACCAAGTCGCTAACGCGACGGCTAGCCACAGTTACAATGCCCCGCCACTTTCTTGAAATCATTCCATTTTTCTTGACATAAAAGTAGCGGTCTGTTTATATATGTTTTATTGTTGAATTACCCCTAACCCACAATAAATCCACATAGATCCAGAACCGCTATGCTTAATTTATCATTTTCAGGGCAATTAAACAACTACATATCAAAAGATCTTATCCGTCCACCTCCTTTTGAAATCGAATCCCAGCTGTTACCCGATCATTTCAATTTCAGGAGGTCCTTTATGAACAGATATCTGAAACGTTACAGGGAGATGATCACCCTTCGCGGGCTTACTGACCATACCATGAAGTCTTACACCACTTATATAAGCGCTTATCTTGATTACCTTGATCATGTCCTCAAAAGAGCGCCCAGGGATGTCACATGGAACCAGCTCCGTGATTTCATCCGCTATATCCAAAAAGAACGCTGTCTCTCCGACAGGACGATCAACACCGCTATTTCCCAGCTCCGTTTCTTTACCATTTATGTACTGCATAAGGAATGGGATGATTCCCAGCTCCCGATGCGCAGATTTGATACCTATCTTCCATATGTCCCGACAGAAAAACAGGTCTGGGACTTTATCTCCACCATGACTGACTTAAAACAGAAGACAATGGTCGCCATCATGTACTCAGCAGGGCTCCGCATTGGTGAAGTCTGTCATCTGCGCTATGAAGATATTGACAGAACGAACATGCGCATCCATATCGCTCATACAAAAGGACGCAATGACCGTTATGCCATTCTATCGAAGACGGCTCTGGATCTGCTGACAGAATACTGGTTCGCTTATCGCAGACCCATGAACTGGCTTTTCCCACAACAATGGAATCGGAATTCTGACCGTCCTATCAGTACTAATTTCCTGACCAGGCGTATCCATGATCATGAACGGGCTCTTGGCTGGGAAGAGAAACTCACCTGTCATTCATTCCGTCATGCCTTTGGTACGCACCTGTATGAAAATGGCACGGATCTGCTCACCATAAAAGCATTGCTAGGTCACAGATCACTTAACTCGACTACCATATATGTCCATCTGGCTAATAATGGTATCAGCAATGCCATCAGTCCTTTGGACAGAATTGCAGGTGGTCATCATGTGCAGGACTAAGATCCAGCAGATCTTCGATCACGGGTGGTCTGATTACTGCAATTCATTCAATCCCTCATATGTCCAGGCCAAAGCCGCTCATGCCATAATGGACTGCAAGTCTGGAAAACTGGGATACAACATCAGTATCTGTGAGGATTGCGGTTATACTGATCTTCATAATAATTCCTGCCGCAACCGCAACTGTCCGAACTGTCAGGCAGTCCTTAAAGAGCTATGGATAGATAAGCGGAGATCGGAGGTGATCGATTCTCCTTATTTCCATGTGGTGTTCACTGTCCCTTCAGAGCTAAATGCCATTATCTATGCCAACCAGGGACTTCTGTACTCCCTTCTTCATAAATGCAGTGCTGAGACGCTTTTGGAATTAGCGGCCGACAAAAAGTATCTGGGTGCCATACCCGGGATCATCCAGGTACTTCACACCTGGGGGCAGGAACTTAATTTCCACCCTCATATCCACTGCATTG
>JAAZDA010000362.1 GCA_012512995.1 Clostridiales bacterium
ACCGTCGCGGCGGATATTTCTTATTGCGATCTTACCCTCTTCACCCTTCTTGCGGATCTCCTTGGAAAGATCTTTACGGCGATCCTCAGTGAGTTCCGGGAAAACAAGGCGCACAACAGTTGCATCCGTGATTGGTGTAATGCCAACATCGCTTGCAAGAATCGCCTTATTGATTTCCTTGATCATTGTCTTATCCCAGGGCTTTATTTCTATGATACGTGCCTCGGGTACACTCACGTTTGCCACCTGCTGGATCGGTGTCGGTGTCCCGTAATAATCGATCCTTATCTTGTCAAGGACATGCGGGTTGGCCCTGCCTGCTCTGATCGACTGAAGATCAGTCTTCAGAAACTCAACTGTGTGTGCCATTTTCTCGTCATACTCTTTAAGTTGTTCTTCCATAGTAGCCTCCTGTATAGGAACATTATTTGATTTGCTGTGCAAAACAAATGATCTTACTGAACTGTTATCGTGGTGCCGTTGAACTTTCCTGATGCCGCCTTGATTATTCCGTTCTCTTCCTGAAGTGCAAACACACGCACCGGCATATGATTCTCTTTCGCAAGTATCGATGCTGTCATATCAAGTGCCTTGAGATCCTTTGCAATAACGTCATCTATTGATATCGTGTCAAAACGCTTTGCGCCCGGATTCAGGGCAGGATCGCTGTCATAAATTCCATCCACATTCTTTGCCATAAGTATGAAATCGGCATCGACTTCTATTGCTCTGAGTACAACACCGCTATCCGTCGAAAAGAAAGGATGTCCTGTGCCCCCGGCAAAGAATACTACCATGTGGTGTGCAAAATACTTGCTTGCCCTGTCCTTTGAAAAGAGTTTTGTGAACCCGCCTATTTCGAACGGTGTGAGTATTGAAGTCATCATTCCTTCACTGCGGAAGATCTCTGATACATAAATGCAGTTCATAACAGTAGCCAGCATGCCTATCTGATCTGACTTGACGCGATCTATTTCGTTGCCTGTGCGGCCTCTCCAGAAGTTGCCTCCGCCGGTAACTATGCCGACATCATTTCCTTCATCAATAAGCTGTTTTACCTGTTTGGCAAGCGGCCTTATCTGTGCTTCGTCAAAACCCTGATGCTTATCTCCGGCCAGCGCTTCTCCACTTAACTTTAATATGATCCTGCTCATTTGTTTATGACCTTTCTTATCGAAATCCTATGCAAGTTATTCTACCATACTTACTTCCATGGCGGAATTATTTTTGATCTCAAAAAGCTTCGCTTGCCACGTACATGGTGTGGTGATATACTTATTGAGTTTTTGTGAAGCTACTTATGTATATGTGTTTTGTCCACAGATTGAGGAGTATTTATGATTCAGAAAAGAGAAGATGTAAGAAATGTTGCGATTATTGCCCATGTTGACCATGGCAAAACAACTTTGGTCGATGGGCTTCTGAGACAGAGCGGTGTGTTCCGAGCCAATCAGGAAGTAGTTGACCGTGTCATGGATTCCAACGCCATTGAGCGTGAGCGCGGCATAACAATACTTTCCAAGAATACTGCTGTCAATTATAACGGAATAAAGATCAATATCATCGATACTCCAGGTCACGCCGATTTCGGCGGCGAAGTTGAACGTATCCTTAAGATGGTCAACGGCGTTATCCTTGTGGTTGACGCATTTGAAGGACCTATGCCCCAGACACGTTTTGTTCTCAGCAAGGCCATGAGCCTCAATCTTCCGGTCATAGTCTGCATTAACAAGATCGATCGTCCCGGTGCGCGTCCGACTCAGGTCATTGATGAAGTTCTCGAACTTCTGATGGATCTTGGTGCAAGTGACGAACAGCTTGACTGTCCGTTTGTTTTTGCAT
>JAAZDA010000363.1 GCA_012512995.1 Clostridiales bacterium
AAATGCAGGATGCGACAGGCCAGAAAAAAGCCCGCATCATCAAGAGATTTGAAGTTATCGAAGCTTTCCGCGAGTCAGGAAATGAGCCGAGTTGGATGGTCCTTGACTGTGTTCCGGTAATTCCTCCGGATCTTCGCCCCATGGTACAGCTCGACGGCGGACGTTTTGCCACATCAGACCTCAATGATCTGTACAGAAGAATAATCAACAGGAACAATCGTCTGAAGAGACTCCTTGAACTCGGCGCACCGGACATTATTGTCCGCAACGAGAAGCGTATGCTCCAGGAAGCTGTCGATGCTCTTATCGACAACGGCAGAAGAGGACGCCCTGTAACAGGCCCCGGCAACCGTGCACTCAAGTCACTTTCAGATATGCTTAAGGGCAAGAACGGACGTTTCCGTCAGAACCTTCTCGGCAAACGTGTCGACTATTCCGGACGTTCAGTTATCGTCAACGGACCTGATCTTAAGATTTACCAGTGCGGTCTGCCCAAGGAAATGGCTATCGAGCTGTTCAAGCCTTTCGTTATGAAGGAACTTGAGCAGAGAGGTATTTCGCAGAATATCAAGAATGCCAAGAAACTGGTCGAGAGACTCGATCCGGTCGTCTGGGATATTCTTGAAGATGTAATAAAAGAGCACCCTGTTATGCTCAACCGTGCGCCCACACTGCACAGACTCGGCATTCAGGCTTTCGAGCCGATACTGGTCGAGGGCAAGGCAATAAGACTTCACCCGCTTGTATGTACAGCATTTAACGCCGATTTCGATGGTGACCAGATGGCTGTCCATCTTCCGCTGTCAATAGAGGCGCAGGCTGAGTGCAGATTCCTTCTGCTCTCGCCCAATAACCTTCTTAAGCCTTCAGATGGCGGACCCGTGGCTGTTCCTTCACAGGATATGGTCCTCGGTATCTATTATCTGACACAGGAAAGAGAAGACGTAGTCGGTACAGGTCATTATTATCACAACCTCAATGAGGCTATACTGGCTTATGAGAACCAGGACTGCACACTTCAGAGCCGCATTCATGTGCGTATTACAAAACAGATCCCCAGTGGTGAGACCATCACCGGAACTGTTGAGAGCACACTCGGAAGATTCCTTTTCAATGAGATCATTCCTCAGGATCTTGGCTTTGTAGAAAGAACAAAACCTGAAGATTATCTGCTTCCTGAAATAGACTTTATGGTCAACAAGAAGATGCTCAAGAAGATAATCCAGGCGATAATAGATACCCACGGAACATTCAAGACAGCTGAAGTCCTTGATCTTATCAAGGCAATCGGATACAAGTATTCGACAAGGGCAGCAATGACTGTTTCAATCGCAGATATCATCGTTCCTCCTCAGAAGAAGGAACTCCTTGAAAGAGGCCAGGATACTGTCGATCAGATCTCCAAGAACTACCGCAGAGGTCTTATCACTGAAGAAGAGCGTTACAGAGCAGTTGTTTCGACGTGGACAGAGATAGATAACGAACTCACAGATGTTTTGCTCAAGTCGCTCGATAAGTACAACAACATATTCATGATGGCTGATTCCGGAGCCCGTGGTTCCAACCAGCAGATCAAACAGCTGGCAGGCATGCGCGGACTGATGGCAGATACACAGGGCCGTACGATTGAGCTGCCCATCAAGTCGAACTTCCGTGAAGGCCTTGACGTACTGGAATACTTCATGTCAGCTCATGGTGCACGTAAAGGACTTTCCGATACGGCACTTCGTACTGCTGACTCAGGATACCTTACACGTCGAATGGTCGATGTTTCGCAGGAGAACATCATTCGTGAGCAGGATTGCTGCGAAGGAAGAGAAGAGATACCCGGCGTGAAGGTGAGAGCCTTCATGGACGGCCGAGAGACAATTGAAGGTCTGCAGGATCGTATTACAGGCAGATATTCATGTGAGGACATTAAGGACAAGGACGGCAATCTCCTTGTTAAGAAGAATCATATGATCACACCGAGCAGAGCCAAGGCAATAATGGCGAACGGCGTGAATGAGAAGGGTGAGCATATTGAAGAGGTCAAGATCCGTACCATATTGACCTGCCGCTCACATCTTGGAATATGTGCCAAGTGTTACGGCGCCAACATGGCGACCGGCGAGCCTGTTCAGGTAGGTGAGGCAGTAGGTATCATAGCTGCACAGTCTATCGGTGAGCCCGGCACACAGCTCACAATGAGAACATTCCATACCGGCGGTGTTGCCGGCGGAGACATCACACAGGGTCTTCCCCGTGTCGAGGAGCTTTTCGAGGCGCGTAAGCCAAAGGGACTTGCGATCATCTCAGAGTTCGGCGGCAATGTACAGATAGTAGATAATAAGAAGAGCCGTGAAGTCGTAGTAACAAATGATGAGACAGGCGAGTCCAAGAATTATCCTATTCCTTACGGCTCACGTATCAAAGTCATGGAGGGACAGAGCATTGAGGCAGGTGATGAGCTCACAGAGGGCTCAGTCAATCCTCATGATTTGCTCAAGATAAAGGGCGTCAAGGCAGTTCAGGACTATCTGCTCCGCGAAGTACAGAGAGTTTATCGTCTGCAGGGTGTTGATATCTGCGATAAGCATATCGAAGTCATTGTGAGACAGATGCTCAAAAAGGTCCGCATTGACGTAAAGGGCGACACGGAATTTATGCCTGGCAGTCTCATTGATATCCTCGATTTCGAGGATACGAACGAGGAACTCGTCGAAAAGGGACTTGCACCTGCTGAGGGCAAACAGATAATACTCGGCATCACAAAGGCAGCACTTGCGACAAATTCATTCCTGTCGGCAGCGTCATTCCAGGAGACGACAAAGGTACTTACCGATGCCGCTATCCACGGAAAGATCGATCCGCTGATCGGACTTAAGGAGAACGTAATAATCGGTAAACTCATTCCTGCCGGAACTGGCATGAAGAGATACCGCAACACCATCCTTTCGACCGATTCTCAGATGCCTGGGACCATAGACGTCGACAGCGAGATGCTGAGTGACGGATCAATTCCGAACGACGATCCCAATGCGGTAGTCGATGAAGATGGGAAAGAAACGGCAGATGAAGGCACAAAAGTCTCAGCTGCAGTGTCGACGGAAGATGAGTCAGAGAACAACGACTGAATAAGAACCTGGAAGTAAAATCTACTGTTGACAAGTAAAAACACGTTCAATATAATAATACGGTGTGGCTTTGCAAAGCCGCACCGTATTTTTTGCGCTCACTCGTTGTGACGCGCAGAACAAATATTAGAAGAAGGAGGTGGAATAGAATGCCAACATTTAACCAGTTAGTCAGAAAAGGACGTCAGACTTCAGCAAAGAAGTCAACAGCACCTGCACTTCAGAAGGGCTACAACTCGCTTCACAAGAAAGCGACAGAAATCAATGCTCCCCAGAAGCGTGGCGTTTGCACAGCTGTTAAGACCGCAACCCCCAAGAAGCCTAACTCTGCACTTCGTAA
>JAAZDA010000364.1 GCA_012512995.1 Clostridiales bacterium
ATCCAAGATCGTCCTTGATGAAAAAGGTCACCCCATAGATATACATCCGTATGAGCGCAATGAGTCATCCATGTTGATAGAGAATTTCATGCTGATGGCGAATGAGACGGTCGCCCAGCATTGTTGCTGGCTGGATCTGCCGTTTGTCTACAGGAGCCACGGGGAACCGGATGCAGACAAAATAAGCCAGCTTGCGGACTTTCTTAAGCGTGTCGGAATCTCTCTTGACAATTCAGATATGGCACAGGCTGGAGGCGCAGATAGGTGCTCCAAACGAGGAAAAAGATCAGCACATGCTGATGCATCCACGGATTCTGCCAGTGCGACAAATACGACAAGTAAACATGATTCAGAAAAGCCATTACTTGCAATAAAAGGCAAAAATGAGATCCATCCTAAAGAAATTCAGCTGATGCTGGAGAAGATAAAGGGCCTACCCGAGGAAGCAACACTGAGCCGCATGACACTTCGCTGCATGCAGCAGGCTCAATATACTACGGACTGCGAGGGACACTTTGGACTTGCGCTCAAGTATTATTGCCACTTCACATCGCCGATAAGACGTTACCCTGATCTGCAGATCCACAGGATCATAAAGGAATATCTGCATGGGAACCAGGAGAACCAGGAAAACCAGGGGAAATCCGGAAGCACTTCCAAAGCCGTAAAGCACTCAGACAACTCACCTTCACTCAGTGAAGATCGAATAGCACACTATAATTCGATACTTCCATATGTCGCAAAGCATTCGTCTGAAATGGAGCGCAGGTCTGACGATGCTGAACGCCAGACTGACAAGCAGAAAAAGTGCGAGTATATGGCTGACAGGCTCGGTGAAGAATTCGAGGGAGTTGTCTCAGGCGTGACAGGCTGGGGTCTTTATGTGGAACTTCCAAACACCTGCGAAGGCCTAATTCCAATGAGCTGCCTCTTCGATGATTACTATGTTTTTGATGAAAAATCATATATACTTAGGGGCGAACGCAAAGGCGGAACATACGGCCTCGGACAGATACTGAAGGTAAAGGTCGCCGCGGTTGATATTATCAGCAGAACAATTGATTTCACGCTGGTGGATGAAAATGAAAAGCATGGTAATGACCATGACACAAAGAGTGACTTCTCGAATAAATCACGACATGCGGGAAATGTTCATAAGGGTAGCAAACCTGGAAACCGTAGATCGAAGAGTGATTCGTCAGGAAAGAGCAAAACTAAAACTTGTCATGCACCTAAGAGTGATTCACACACACGAAATGGCAGTGATGCAAGTCACTTAACTAAGAGTAGTTCGCATAAATCAATGAGTAAAAGTGGCAACAGTGAATCAAATTCAGATAAAAGAAGCGGTAAGAACAATGGCAGCAGAAAAAAGAGAACCGGTAAAACTGGTATCAAACAACAAAAGAGCATATCATGACTATTTCATTCTTGAAAAGCATGAGTGTGGAATAGAATTATACGGGACTGAGGTTAAGTCTCTGAGGCAGGGCAAGTGCTCTATCAAAGAGGCTCTTGTCAGTATAGACAGACATTATGAGATCTGGATCGAGGGCATGAATATCAGCCCCTATGATCACGGAAACATCATGAATAAAGACCCTCTTCGCAAGAGAAAACTTCTCATGCACAAATCTGAAATTTACAAGCTACAGTCGCAGGCTTCTGAGCAGGGCTTCACCATAGTTCCACTTGAGATCTACTTTAAGGACGGCAAAGCCAAGGTCGAAATCGGTCTTGCAAAGGGCAAAAAGCTCTACGACAAGCGCGAAGACAAGATGAAGAAAGACCAGAACCGTGAGTTGCAGAGAAACTGGA